>NZ_VRTY01000081.1 GCF_008017455.1 Pontibacter qinzhouensis
TTTGTTTTCCATTTTCTTGAGATGTTAGATACTAGATTTTAGATAATAGACCTCCAGAATGGAGTTTTCAGAATCTAACATGGTGCATCTAGATGTCATTTACTATTTCTTGTTACTTATTTTACGTTGCCTCAGGCTAACAATTAGAACTTGTAAAGCCTGGCCTTCAATCCAAATCCGTGGTTAGTCGTGTACAAAATCTAGCTTCTAAAATCTAGTATCTATAATCTAATTAGGTACATACAACTCTTCGGCCCAGTTAAACCTGTCGGATGGGGAGAAGGCCCAGGGAGCACCGTTGTTCTCGATGTTGGTAAACATGGCGTTGAGCGAGGCCGGCGCAGCAGACTCTTCGAGCACCAGGTAGCGGCGCAGATCCATAATGGTAGACACCTGGTCTATGTTTACCGGGCACGACTCGGTGCAGGCGTTGCAGGTGGTACAGGCCCATAGCTCTTCTGGGGTAATGTAGCCGCGCAGCAGTGTCCTCTCCTCTTCGGTTGTTTTTACGCGCTCCGTGCCTGCATCTTTCCCGTATTTGGCCGGGTCAAAAATCACCGGCGATTCCCCTTTTTCCTCCATCCGGTCGCGGGTATCCATCACGATCTTGCGTGGCGAAAGGAGTTTTCCGGTAATGTTGGCCGGGCACACGGCGGTGCAGCGTCCGCATTCAGTGCAGGTGTAGGAGTCCATAAGCTGCTTCCAGGTAAGGTCCTCCACATCTTTGGCCCCAAACCGTTGAATTACGGGGTTACCTTCAGCGTCTGCTTCCGGAGCCGGTGGCTGGTAGCTAGGGTCCAGCATGGCTTTTATTTCGTGTGTGATAGCGGCATTGGTCGTGAACTTACCTTTAGGCAGCAGCTTGGAGTAGTACACGTTCGGGAAAGCCATGATGATGTGAAAGTGCTTCGAACTTGGCAGGTAGTTCATAAAAGCCAGAATACCGATAATATGAAACCACCAGCCTGCCCGCTCAATTACGTGCAGCGACTCCGGGTTGCTCCCGAAAATATTCACAAACAATTGGCTAATAGGGTAACTGCCTGCCACTTCGCCGCCTTCGAGTTGCACCAGCTTCAGGCCTGCAATGTTAAAGGTGAATAGCGCCAGCATCAGCACAATTTCAATTACCAGAATGGCATTGGCATCCATTTTAGGCCAGGCCCGCATCTCCACGCCACTCGCCAGCCTGGGAACCTTAGTAACATTGCGCCGCCACAGAAACATAACGCAAGCCACAATAACGAGCGCAGCCAGTATCTCATTTATAAACATGAGCGCGCTGTAGAGCCCGCCCAAAAACCCGAAAGCCCGATGCGTGCCGAACACACCATCAATCAGGATTTCGATAACCTCTATGTTGATAACCAGAAAACCAACATACACAAACAGGTGTAGTACCGCCGGAAGCATACGCTTAAACATTTTCTGCTGCCCAAACGCCACCAGCAAGGTTTTGTTAATACGCTCCGAGGGGTTATCTGCCAGCTCCAGATCGCGGCCCAGCAATATATTTTTGCGGATCTTGCGGATCTGCCATATAAACAGCCCTATACCTAAGCCTGCTATAATAATGAAGATGATGCTCTCTATTTTAAACACGGCAAATTATTCGTTATGCATACTAATTTAGAAATAAATTTAACTAAACTTTGGTATAAACCGACAAATGCGACTTTTTTAAAAAATTTTCGCCCGAATGTTTGCAAGTTAAAAGTTCCTTACTACTTTTGCATACCCTTACGGAAAAGGGGGACACAACAAGAGCTGGTGATGTAGCTCAGTTGGTAGAGCAAAGGACTGAAAATCCTTGTGTCGTTGGTTCGATTCCAATCATCACCACAGAGACCCTTGTCAGAAATGGCAAGGGTTTTTTGTTTTTAAGGCTTTCCAGCGGCATTTGTGACAGCAAAGGTGCCTGGTGCTTCGCCAAATTAGAAATTAAAGATTATGGTGGCGCGAGCGTCCTCGTTCATCACGATTATCCTGCTGCCTCTACCCGTCTTACCATTCCATTTCAGAGGCATATAATTCTAATAATTAAATTGGAGGAGTGCCTGAGTTAAGAATATCCAAATTGCACCAAAACTCCTACCTATTTCTTTGCCCTCATTCTAACGCAGCTGCTGTGTGAGTGGTTGTGTCTTGCCAGTCTGTATAAAATCTGATGCAAGAGCAAACTTTGCTACTCCTTTACCACTACATTCCGGCAGTTTAAGGTACGTGGAACATGCAAGACCCTTGGCTCCTAAAACCTTTTAGAACCTTTGGAAGGCCTTTTCCATTAGAATAATTTACTCTCTTACAGCAACAGTGCATCGATACGGTGTGCGTGCACCATGTTTTCGCAAGGCGACCAGGCGAAGATCGTGAAACGGCCATCTTGTGAGGCTACTAACGCCAGCGCATCTTGCTGGTCGTGTACAAACTGCGCTGCCGACAAATGCCTGGTGCCACCGTTCAGGGTAGGATTTGCCACCACTGGTTCTCCTCCTACAACGGGTTCGGTCATAGTTATTTGCCCTACAGGTGCTCTGCCTTCGGGTCGGCCTATTTTAGCCCCAAACGCCAACAGCTCATACTTATCGCTAATGATGGTGGCACCATCAACGGCCGTGAGCCCGGCTACACCATCTATGGCACGGCGCAACTGGTCTGACCAGGCACTGCCAGTTTGCTTCTTCTTATCTTCGAGCATGAGGTCGGCGAGTGCCGAAAAAGCGGGAGCCACCGAGTATGCGATTGGGTGGATAATAGATTTGCGCCAGGCATCGGTGCCAGCCGGAACCACCAGCAACGACCCTCCGCGGCCATGGTTGCGCATAGATATAGCCAGCTGCACCAGCACACTTACAGAGTCGTTCCAGGAGTCGGTAGACGAGAGGCCAAGCAGCGATGCCAGCAGGCTCGGGCAATCTGGCACAAGCGCGCTTTGGTCGTCTATAATCTTTACTTCTTCGCCACGGAGTACGGCCACATTGGCAAACTTGCCAAGCCCATCGAGGCGGCGGTGCTTTATAACCAGCAGACCAGGCTCCACCACCTCCAGCACAAAACACAAACTTGGTATAGTACGCGTAGCTCCCCACAGCTGCAACTCACCGTTGCTGTGCCACACACCCAGGTGTATACCCGGCCGTTCTACAGCAGGAGCCAGCTTTGTCAGGATGGCCGGTGTAAGCGCAAAAGGTTTTTCGAACAGCAATGGCTGCCCGGCTTGTTCGGGAGGCAGGTAGGCCAGCGAAATCTTTGGCGATATACCTTCTTCGTGCCGCAGACTTGCCCAGAAGGCAGCATCGGCCAGGGCCTCTATAGCTGCAGCCTGCGGTGCACAAGCCAGTTGTTCTTCGTTTTGCTCCTTTGCCTCCGCAATATGTTTCGCAAAATGCTCCTCAATGCTTGCTGCCACAGTTCTGGCGGCCTGGTAAGTTGTTCTTTGGCTCATACTGCTCCTTTTGCTGCTGCTACAAACAGCAAGTTACTGTTCTTTCTCAAAAATAGGCACTTTCAGGCTGAGTAGAAACATTTGAATTTACGGAGCTACCATCTGGTTTCAAATTATTCAAATAAAAACAGCCTCCAGAAGCTTTTTCTCGGTTTTTGAGCCAAGGGTTGCGCAGGCTTCAATATCTTTTCTATGTATTCGTTCATCACCTGATTAGCCATTTAACAATCGACAATTAAATTATTCAAATGAAAACAGCCTCCAGAAGATTTTTGCAGGATTTTGAGCCAAGGGTTAGGAGCAGCTGCTAGAGGCAATTGGCGCGCAGTTCGAGTAAGGCAGCTGAGTAACCCAGCCGGTAGGCTTTATTAAAGTGTACACAGGCAGAGTCCTGCTGCTCCTGTACCATTTCTGTTTGGCCGAGCAGGTAAAAAACGCGGCCGTTGCTCTGGTCTTGCTGCAGCACCTGCCTGTAATCGGCTTCAGAAGCTTCGTAGTTGCCTAACTTGTAGTGCCCGAACCCCCGGTAAGTTAAGGCTGTCACCCACTTTTCGCCGCTGTTGCTATGCCTTAGAAACGCATTAAAATCGCCTAAGGCCACTTGCGGCTCCTTCAGGTAAAAAAGCCTTAATTCGCCAAGCTCCAGGTAGGGGGCGTAGAGGGTGCTGTCCATTTTGAGGGCGTGCAGCAGGTCGGCTTCGGCCTGGCGGTAATTCTCCAGTTTCAGGTGGCACTTGCCGCGCATATAAAAGGTCTCGGCTTTCACGTCTTCCTTAAAAACAATGGCACGGTTTATATCGCGAACGGCGGCGGCATAATTCTCATACACGTTCATCTCGAGGCTGGCCCTGGTCAGGTAGGCATCGGCGTGCTTGGGCAGAAAATGAATAGCATCGGTTAGCAAACTATGGGCGCTGCTGTACTTGCCACCTTCAATGTAGCTCAAGGCAGTTTTATATTTGTCTTCGCCTGTTACATGGTCCATTACCACTTTTAGCAGCAAACTGAACAGCAGCAGGCAGGCCGTAAAAGTAACGGTAATGTAGAGGTCTTTTTTAGAGAAACGCTTCTGGCCCGACCTGCTTTGGTAATGCCGCTCCGACACAGAAGCCGGTGGCCTGGTGGTATGGTACCTGGGGTTGTAGTATGGGTTGTGCTGCTGCGCCCTCCGCTGATATTCGCGCTGGTACTGGAGCTTTTGGTCGTAGCGGGCGCGCTTGGTTGGGTTAGAGAGGGTCTGGTAGGCGGCACTTATGAGTTTAAACTTTTCTTCGGCCTGGGCATTACCCGGATTTTTATCGGGATGATACAGGACAGCCAGTCGCTTATAAGCCAGTTTTATTTCCTGACTTGTGGCAACTGGGCTCACCTCTAAAACCGTATATAAGTTAAAATCCAAAGAAGTATATCAGAAAAGTTTAATCTTACATTTAATATATTCGGTCAATATAGCGCAAAATCCGTACTAGAATCAAACTGACTAGATTTTACGGAAAATTTTTAAATCTAACCGCGTATACTGATCACAGCATCTAAATAAAAATAGCCTGACACTATGATGAATAAAGACAACGGCACACGAGAAAAGAATCCAAACCTCGTCGAAAACTTAATGGGTTACATCGATACCAGAATCGATATAATTAAGCTTGAGATACAGGAAAAGCTGAAAGCCTCTTTTGTTGGTTTACTACATGCCGTACTATTAGGTTTTGCTGCCTTTATGAGTGTTATTTTCGTTAACATTTTTTTAGGGCTGCTCCTCAACCACTTACTGGGCAGTTCTTTCTGGGGCTTTGGCATTGTAGCGCTTTTTTACATCATCATTCTGGTGGTGCTCGTAATAGGCCTCGATAAAAAAGTGTTTAATAACCTAGCCGACAAAACATTTGACAACACGATCTACAAAACTGATAAAAAAGAGAATTCAATATGAGCGAATCAAGCAATCCATTGTTTAAGAGTGAGCGGGAGCTTTTGGAGCGGCAGAAAGAGGAGTATAAAAATGCCCTGATGGGCGATGTGGACCATATAAAAACACAGTCGCAGGAAATAGGTAAAAAAGTGGCGCTGGCAGGCGGTGTACTAGTGGCAGGACTCCTGCTCAGGCGCATGTTTAGCGGCAGCAAAAAAAAAACTAAAAAGGTAAAGGCCGGTTATACCGAACCCTATGCTCCTACCGGAGTTCCTCTCTTAAATGGTGCGGCAGGCCCAGGCGCTATTCCGGGCGAAGCCGATGTGTATAGTGTGCCCCCGGCTTATGCCTACCAGGAGCAGCCACAGCCTAAGCAAAACACCGGGCTAAGCAAATCTTTTGTAAACTCTGAGCTCATGCAGGTTATTACCCAACAGCTGGCAGCCCTGCTCATGGTGTATATCTCTAAAAAGGTTGAAGAATACTTAAGTAGTGTCTCTGAAAATACCGATATTGCGGTTAAACCCATCGAGGTGACAGAGATCGAAACTACTGAGTATATTTATCCGGAAGAGGATGCCCTTTGAGAAACTTCAGAAAGCACCATTAAACACCTGGGGGAGAAAGCACTTTGCAGTGCTTCTCGACCCTGACAACCTGGACGAGGCCTCTTGCCTGCACCTGCTGGCCTTGAGCGAGGCCAGCCAGGTTGATTATTTTTTTATGGGTGGCAGCCTTGTCACTTCCCAAAACCAGGCTTCGCTTATTCGCCTGATAAAAGAAAACAGTTCCATTCCGGTTATTCTATTCCCGAGCAACAGCTTGCACATCGACCAACAGGCCGATGGCATTCTGCTGCTCTCGCTTATCTCGGGCCGTAACCCCGATTTCCTGATAGGTCAGCATATTTTATCGGCTCCTGTTCTGAAAGCAAGCCAACTACAGATTTTCCCTACAGGCTATATGCTCGTAGACACTGGCCGCCAAACCACCGCCTCTTATATGAGTGGCACCACCCCTCTCCCCTACGACAAACCAGCTATTGCTGCCTGTACTGCTATGGCTGGCGAGATGCTGGGCCTGCAATATATTTACCTTGATGGTGGCAGCGGAGCACAGAAGCCGGTTAGCGCCGATATGATTGCAGCTGTGCGCGCCGCTGTTGATGTTCCTGTAATTGTAGGCGGAGGCATTAACACGACCGAGAAGGCGCAGACTGCCCTGGCTGCAGGAGCCGATGTGCTGGTGGTAGGCAATTACATAGAAAAAAACCCCGGCTTTTTGGCCGAGGTTTCTGAAGTGGTTGCTACTTATAATAAAGTTGCCTTAAACGCTCATCGCTGATTCGCGGCGGCGCATCTTGCCGGCTGGTATGCCGAACATCATTTTAAAACGACGGCAGAAGTAAGCAGTGTCTTTGTAGCCTACATCTTTGCCGATCTCACGGATGCTCTTTTTGGTAGTGCGCAGTAAGAACACGGCACGCTCCATACGCTGGTACTCAATATAATCCTGCGGATTTATACCGGTCAGCATTTTAAAGTACTGCCCCACATAATCTTCCGATACGTTTGCCACATTAGACAGCACCTTGTTAGAAAGATCTCCTCCCAGGTTTTCTTTAATGTAGTTAAACAGATCGATGAGGCGTGGATCTTTAAAGTAGGTGCTGTTTGTTGCCAGCTGCTCCACAAACATTTTGTTACGAAGAATGTGGCGTATAATCTCCACCACAATGTTTTCGGTGTAAATGTTGATCAGGCGCTCTTTGCCAGGCAGGTCCTGCATGTTCTCTTCCACCACCTTTATAACCAGGTTGGCTAACTTGTTGTTGTTAGAGATCAGGAAAGCAGGAACATCTAACGAAGCAAAGAAGTTAACGGAATCAAATACCTTCGCTTCAAAGCTTACATAGCTGTGGCTCTCTTCGGCATCGCCGATCAGGTCCAGATCGTTATTACTTTTAAAGAATTTCTCTCTGTTGGTAATCAGGTCGTCGTTAGAGATGGTACGGCCATCTGTAGAGCCATACGTTACTCTTGTGCTACGGCCTCCCGGAATAAATAGTAGCTCCCCCTCTTCTACCATTTGTTCTTCGTTGCCAAAAAAGATGCTTCCTTTATGAAGCAATATCAGGTTGTTGCCGACATCGTAAGCGTTGCGTACCGTGAAAGGCTGCTGCAACACCAGATTCTTAGCTTTAATAAATCGCACCCCAAGCGATTCAATAATTTTATTGTAATCTTCCATGTGTGTTACCAACTAACTTAAATACTATAAACCCTTGAATTATGGGGTAAAGCTAAGGTTAATCTTTATAAAATTCAAAATTATTTTTATAATTTCTTGAAAATAAATTTAAATTCAGAAAACTATATTTAGGGGCAAAATATGCAAAGAACGATGTTTTGACGTTATATTTATTTTAGCAATTCTCTTGAAATTACTATTTTTTGTATCTCGGAGGTGCCTTCGTAGATCTGCGTAATTTTGGCATCGCGCATTAACCGCTCTACATGGTACTCTTTTACGAATCCGTATCCGCCGTGCACCTGCACTGCCTCCACTGTTGTGTCCATGGCTACCTTCGAGGCAAACAGTTTCGCCATGGCCCCAGACATGCTGTAGTCCTGATGGGTGTCTTTATGATAGGCAGCTTTTAAGCATAATAATCTGGCGGCCTCAATGTTAGTGGCCATATCAGCGAGCTTAAACTGAATGGCCTGGTGCCTGGCTATTTCCACGCCAAAGGCCTTGCGCTCAGTTGCGTACTTCAGGGCCAGCTCGTAGGCACCGGAAGCTATACCCAGCGCCTGCGAGGCAATACCTATACGCCCACCGGCCAGCGTAGACATGGCAAACTTAAAGCCGAAGCCATCGTCGCCAATACGGTTCTCCTTTGGCACCTTTACATCGGTAAACATAAGCGAGTGGGTATCGGAACCTCTTATGCCTAATTTGTTTTCTTTTTTACCTACTACAAAACCCTCCACACCACGCTCTACAATAAAGGCGTTAATGCCGCGGTGCTTTTTTTCGGGATGTGTTTGGGCTATTACCAGGTAAACGGAGGCAGTGCTGCCGTTGGTAATCCAGTTTTTGGTACCGTTTAGCAGGTAATAGTCGCCTTTGTCTTCGGCTGTTGTATGCTGCGAGGTGGCATCTGAACCTGCTTCCGGCTCCGACAGGCAAAAGGCTCCTATTATCTCGCCGGTTGCCAGGCGCGGGAGGTACTTCTCTTTCTGCTCCTCTGTGCCGTATTTCTCAATACCCCAGCAAACCAGCGAGTTGTTGACCGACATCACCACCGAGGCCGAGGCATCCACCTTCGAAATTTCTTCCATGGCCAGCACATACGAAATAGTATCCATGCCGCCGCCATTGTACTTTGGGTCTACCATCATGCCCATAAATCCCAACTCCCCCATTTTCCGGATCTGCTCCGCCGGAAACTTCTGGAGCTCATCACGCTCGATAACGCCTGGCAGCAGTTCTGATTGGGCAAACTCACGGGCAGCAGCCTGTACTGCCAAATGTTCTTCTGTTAGCTGAAAGTTCATACCTGTATATCTAGTTAACTACCATTATTTTGTTTTTCGGTCGCAAAAAACACCTTTGCTATTCTCAACATACACCAGATTTGCAGAAATTGTTATGCAAGCCGAACAATTTAAAGATATAAAATTATATGCTTCCATACGCAATTTCGTACGACAGTTTTTGAGGAGACAACACAAAAAAGCGCCTTCTGCTCTGGAGCAGAAGGCGCATACTTAAAAAGCTAAGACCTTGTTTAGTTAATCGCGGCGGCCAAGCAGCAGCGACGCGTAATACAACAGTGTGGCCAATGAACCAAGTGCCGCTACCACGTACGTCATGGCTGCCCATTTAAGCGCGTCTTTCGACATGGCGTATTCCTGTTTGTTTACGATGTTATTTGTACCGATCCAGGCCAGGGCCCGCTTACTTGCATCGAACTCTACTGGCAGCGTTACAAAGCTGAACAGTGTGGTAAGCGCGAATAACCCTACACCAATAGCCAACGGAATAGGTGTAGTCTGCAGCATGAATATACCGATCAGGATTATCCACTGCATGTAGCGCGAGGCAATGCTGAGCGCAGGCACCATGGCCGAGCGGAACTTCAGGAAGCTATACGCTTTGGCGTGTTGCACGGCGTGGCCACATTCGTGCGCCGACACTGCTGCTGCTGCTGCGCTTCTTGCTTCGTACACATACTCGCTCAGGTTCACGGTTTTGTCGGCTGGGTTGTAATGGTCAGTTAAACGCCCTGCAACCGATATAACGCGTACATCTGTTATGCCATGGTCGGCCAGCATCATTTCGGCTATCTCGCGGCCTGTGTAACCCGACTGCAGCGGAATTTCGGAGTACTTCTTAAACTTACTTTTTAAACGCCAGCTAACCCACATACTAGCCAGCATAAAAACGATTACAATGAAATATATTCCCATAACGTTAATTAACCTTTTGTACTTTTAACTTGATCCTCTATTTTATTTACGATGTTGGTGGTAGAGTAGCCTTTTACCAGCGGAACAGTTTTAACGGCTCCTCCCCTGGCCATAACGATCTCATGTCCTACAATATTTTCGATGGTATAATCATCGCCTTTAACTAAAATATCGGGCTGTATGGCCTCTATTAGTTTAAGCGGTGTATTCTCATCGAACAGCACTACTGCATCGATAAACAATAAGGATGCCATAACACGCGCCCGTGACATTTCGTCTTGCAAAGGGCGGCTTGGCCCTTTTATACGGCAAATAGAGGCATCTGTGTTAAGGCCAAGCACCATTTTATCGCCAAGTTGTCTGGCTTTTTCTAAATAATCGACGTGGCCAAGGTGCAGTATATCGAAGCAGCCGTTGGTGAATACAATTTGCTGGCCTTGGCTTCGCCAGGTCTGCAGCAGGTCTTGCAGGTGCGGGAGGGTAAGTATTTTATCGCTTGAATTCATGAATGGTTGCATTAGTTTCAGTTGTCTGTACTGCCAGCTTTACCGGCCGCAGCATAGTAACTATAAAACTAAGCACTCCCATTATAACTACCAAAAGTGTTTGGGAAGTATGCGCCAGCAAGGCATAAGCCATGCCGGCCTCTTTTGGCACTCCATATAACATAAGTGTTGCCTGCACAGCCAGGTGATAGGTGCCGACCCCACCTTGCACAGGTGCAGCCATACCCAAGGTGCCAGCTACCAGCACCGAGAGGCCTGCTGTGGCCGAAAGCCCCGATGTGGCCGGCAAGGCATAGAACACAACCAACGTGGTACCGTAGAACAAAGCCCATATAATAAGAGTGTGCCCCCAGAAAACAGGTTGATTTTTTACTTTGGTAATACTGAAGATGCCTTGCAACATGCCTCGCACAAACGACACTGCTTTCTGAAAAAAGACATTGTTCCTGAGTCTGTTTAAAAACAGGACACCCATGGCCAGTAAAACAAAGGTACCAAGCAGCAACAGCCCAGCCAGCAGGTACAAAGAGTCAAAGCTTTTCTCCAGGCTATGGTATTTGTCGGCGAAGAGGCTTAAGAAGTAGTCGAGCACCTGGTCGAACTCGAACAGAAAAGTAAGGCCTATACACAGCAACAGCATGAGCATATCTATAAAGCGCTCTGCTATTACTGTTCCGAAAGCTTTGTTTACCGGCAGGTTGTCTGTTCGCTTTAGTATGCTGCACCGCACTACTTCGCCCATTCGGGGCAACACCAGGTTGGCCAGGTAGCCTACCATCATGGCGTTATAAGTATTGGCAAACGACGGAGAAACACCCGTGGGCATAATCTGCATCTTCCAGCGGTAAGCGCGACTTGCGTAAGCAGCTGCCCCCATCAGCATCGAAAGCACGATCCAGACAAAGTTGGCTTGCTGTAGCTCCACCCACATCCGCTCAAAGTCCAGCTCACGCAGAGCATACCACATCAGAAAGACAGATATTCCCAGAAAAGAGCTGTACTTTAGAACGGATAGGGCTTTGTTCATGAAATGTTATTAAACGATGCGGTTGTGCTGATCAGGGAAAACCAGCGTAGGCGTATGCGCCTTTGCATCGGCAAAGTTTATAGAGCAGTAAGATATAATAATAACGACATCGCCTACCTGTACTTTGCGGGCGGCGGGCCCGTTTAAACAAATAGTGCCAGTGCCCCTCTCCCCTCTTATAACGTAAGTTTCGAAGCGCTCCCCGTTGTTAATATTCACGATTTGCACTTTTTCATTTTCCACAATGTTGGCGGCGTCCATCAGGTCTTCATCTACTGTAATGCTGCCTACGTAGTGCAGTTCGGCCTGTGTAACCCTACAACGATGGATTTTAGACTTTAAAACCTCAATTTGCATGGCTCTATTATATATTATAATACAAAGGTATGTATTATGCCGGAAAATTACTACCAGGCAAAATTTCCGTTACCTACCCGGCAGGCGCAGCTATCTCTGAAACGATTTAACCCTTGAGCATCAGAACCGGAAAACTCCCTTGGAAGGCCATTTTCATTTGAATAATTAGATTGTTGGTTGTTAATTGCTTGTTGCTGAATGGTTGGTTTACAGAAATTTTGATTGAATGATTATGGAGCTTTGCCTAATTAGAAATTCCAAATTAGGAATGTTGAAACAAGCAATGCATTGGCCTGTTCAGAAGCATTTTCAGCCGTTTAATAATTTGTGAGTTGCTGATTTGTTAGAACAGCTTTACGAAGAGCATGAGTGAATCATTTTTAAAACTCTTATCCATTTCATGACCCTTGACTAAAAAGCATCTAAACTCTTCCGGAAGGGCATTTTCATTAGAATAATTGCTTCAGCAGGCTTCTTAGGCCTGCTGAAGGACCTTAACAATCATATTATCGATGAGGCGCACCGGGCCTACATGGGCGGCAATACAGAGCGCAACTTCTGGCTCGGCGCTAAGGTCCGGCACGGGCTGAAGCGTGGCCGGGTTAGCAATTTCGAAATACTCGAGCTGTAGTTGGGGCACCTTGGCCAGGTAAGCCACTATATCTTCTTTTATGGCAGCTACAGGCTTTGCGCCTATCTGCGCCTCCGCACGCAGGAGCGCCTTGTGCAGGTGCGTGGCATGCTCCAGTTGCTGCACATCGAGGCGCTTGTTCCGCGACGACATAGCCAGTCCGCTCGCTTCTCTTATAGTTGGGTAGCAAACCACCTCCAGGTCGAAGCCAAGCCCCTGTACCAGTTGCCGCACCACCGCTACCTGCTGCAGGTCCTTCTGCCCAAAATAAGCCCGGTGCGGCTGCACCAGATGGAATAGCTTGCTCACGATAATAGCTACCCCGTTAAAATGGCCCGGCCTGTGCGCCCCTTCCATTACCTCTTCCAGCACACCGAAACTAAAGTGCAGCAGCGATTGTTCTGGATACATGTCGGCGGCTGTGGGCGCAAACAGGTAGTCGCAGCCAACGGCAGCCAGTGCAGCCGTGTCCTGCTCGAGCGAGCGCGGGTACAGCTTGTAGTCTTCCTGGTTATTGAACTGGGTAGGGTTTACAAATACGCTACAGATGGTGATGTCGTTTTGTTGGGCTGCAGCCCGAATAAGCTGCAGATGCCCGTTGTGCAGGGCACCCATGGTCGGTACAAAGCCAATGCTTTTGCCGCTGCACCGCAGTGCCTGTACTATTGAGCGAATAGCACTAGCCTGCTCTATAACTTGCATATGAAATAGTATTATATTTTAAAAACAGATAAGACTGCAAAAGTAAGTTGTAACAGATAAAATTGAAAATTAGAATAAAATTTGCTAATTTTGCACGTCCCATTTCTCTTGCATAATAATTTTTAACAATAAACTCATGTCTAAATTGCGAATATTATACGCCGCCACAGAAATCCTCCCTTTCTTGCAAACCACCAAAGTAGCAGAGTTTCTGGAGACCCTGCCACAAGGCATGCAAGAGCGAGGAATGGAAATCCGCATTTTTGTTCCCAGGTTCGGCATAATAAATGAGCGCAAAAATCGATTGCATGAGGTTGTACGCCTGTCTGGCATTAATATAGCTGTTGGAGACGACGAGAAACCCCTTGTGATTAAGGTCGCCTCCATTCCGAATGCCAAATTACAAGTTTATTTTATTGACAACGAAGACTATTTTCACAGAAAGTCCGTTTTTGTTGACAAGAACAATAAATTTCATCAGGATAACGATGAAAGAGCGATTTTCTTCTGTAAAGGCGTACTCGAAACAGTTAAAAAACTAGGCTGGCAGCCTGATATTGTTCATTGCAACGACTGGATGACAGGGCTTATACCAATGTACCTGAAAACAACTTACAAGAAAGATCCGATCTTTAAAGATGCCAAGTCTATTTTTACGGTTTATAACCATGAGTATAAGCACAAGTTTACGACGAGCCTGCTAGAGAAAGTGAAGATGCTCGATATTGACGACAGCATGCTGACCAACCTGCAGTCTGGCGACCTGGACAGCTTTATAAAAGTAGGTATGGAATATGCAGACTCTGTAATTAAGACAAATGAGAATTTTAGTGAGAATATAGATGCCTTGTTCAGCGAATTTATGTTAACCAAGAACATCAACACCATCAGCGCCGACGACAACTTATTAGACTCTTACTTTAACTTGTATAATGAACTTAGCCGTTAAGAGGTACCTTCTTTTCTTTTTTTCCTTTGTTGCCATTACAGCCTGCGAAGACCCATCCGAATTAGGGCTTGAACTGCAGGATGACAACCGCATCGGAACCGATTTTACTGATACGTTAACCATACAATCTGGTACTGTTCTTTTAGAAGACTCTATCTCTACCTTTGGGCTAGCTCCTTATCCGGCAGGTTATTACGCTGACCCTGTTCTGGGCACCAGCAGGGCCACCGCCTTTACAGAGGTAGGCCTTGGCGGCACAGACCTTACATTTGGTGCAAACCCTCAACCTGTATCTATGACCCTGACCCTGGACTACTCCATGATTTATGGTAACCAGGCCAGCGACCTGACACTGAATGTGCACAGGCTAACAGATGGTTTTAGCAGCAGAGGTTCCTATTATTCTAACTCTACGTTGCCCTACGAAGCTACGCCTATTGGTAGCGGCACTTTTCGGCCCAGAATCTTTACACTGGCAACAAGAGATTCGGCAGAGGTCGTAAAAATTGAGATGTCGCTTGACTTTGCCCGCGAGATACTGGCAAGGTCCGGCACCAGTGCCCTTGCTACAAGAGACAATTTCATCAACGAGTTTCTGAAAGGTATTGCCATTGTTTCGCCGAATACCGAAGGTGCCAGCATTATAGCCCTGAACCTAACCTCCACCCGCACTACTTTATCGTTAAAATATAGAGTAGATGCCGATACTGCCATAAAAGAACACCTGTTCCCGATAGCAACCACTGATAACAGAAGGTTTTATAATATAACGGCAGACAGGGCAGGAACAGCAATCAGTTCTTTGGAGAAACAAGGTCTAATACCCTCGCCGCAGACCGACGGCGTAACTTATGTACAGGCTAATACCCAACTTTTAACAAAGCTTACCATCCCGTACCTGGAGCAGTTTAAGGCGCAAAGTGGCAATATTATTATCAACCGCGCTGAACTTATATTACCGGTTCAAAATGCCTCTAATGCTACATTTACAGCGCATCCTTCTTTTGTGCTGTACGAAACCAACAGCTCGAACCGTATTCTGCAAAATTCAACCGGGCAAAATCTGGCTATTCAGGATACGTATAGCTTTACGACTACCCTGGCACCTTCAGTGGTAACTTACAGGTCAGAAAAAGGCCATTACCGCATGAACATAACACCTTACCTGCAAGCCCTCTTGCTTGGCAGAAAAGAAAACAATGGTGTCTTGGTATCAACCGGGCTTGTTACAGTAAGCAGTAATGGTTCGCGCCAGTTAGAATACGACTCACGCCCTTTCAGAACAATTATTAGCAACACTGATGCAGCCCCCATTAAGCTGCTTATCTATTATTCAAAACTTAGCCAATAGTTTTGTTTGAACATTAGGTTTATACTCCTATTTTTGGGCTGCTTTTATTTATAAAAAAATTACATCATGTGTGGAATAGTAGCATATGTAGGGCATAGAGAAGCTTGCCCTATTATTATTAAAGGGCTGAAGCGCCTTGAGTACAGAGGGTACGACAGCGCAGGCGTTGCCCTGATGAACGGCAGCCTGAGTGTTTTCAAGAAGAAGGGGAAGGTAGCTGATTTAGAGGCTTTTATCGCTGGCAAAGACGTTCATAGCAACATTGGCATGGGCCACACCCGCTGGGCAACCCACGGCGAACCTAATGATGCAAATGCGCACCCACACTTCTCAAGCTCACAAAAAATCGCCATTATTCACAATGGTATTATCGAGAACTATGCCGCGCTAAAAACCTTGCTGCTGAGCAAAGGCCATACCTTTAAAAGCGAAACAGACTCCGAGGTTTTTATTAACCTGATAGAAGACATAAGAGATAATAGCAACTGCTCTTTGGCCGAAGCTGTGCGCCTAGCTTTACACGAAGTGGTAGGGGCATACGCCATTGTAGTGCTTTCGAAAGACGACCCGGACCAGTTGGTAGCAGCCAGAAAAGGAAGCCCGCTTGTATTGGGTATAGGCAAAGGCGAATATTTTCTGGCATCAGATGCAACTCCTATTATTGAGTATACCAACGATGTGGTTTATCTGAAAGACCATGAGATGGCTGTTATCAAAAATGGCGAGCTGGATATTCGGTCTAAAGAAGACGTAAAGCAAACACCTTATGTGCAACGCCTGGAAATGGCGCTGGAGTCTATTGAAAAAGGTGGCTACGAGCATTTTATGCTGAAAGAGATATTTGAGCAGCCTCGCTCTATTCTCGACAGCATGCGTGGCCGCATGATCACTGAAGGGAACCACCTGATGATGAGTGGCTTCCGGGAATTTGAAAATAAGTTTATTAACGCAGAGCGTATCCTGATAGTAGCCTGTGGCACCTCGTGGCATGCTGGCCTGGTAGCTGAATACCTGATCGAAGATTTTGCCCGCATACCGGTAGAAGTGGAGTATGCTTCTGAATTCCGGTACCGTAACCCCATTATACGTGAGAGCGATATTGTAATTGCAATCTCTCAGTCTGGAGAAACAGCTGATACATTGGCAGCCATAGAGCTTGCCAAATCGAAAGGGGCTACCATATTCGGTATCTGCAACGTGGTGGGCTCTTCTATTGCGCGCACCACCGATGCAGGCGCCTATACGCACGCAGGTCCGGAAATAGGTGTAGCCAGTACAAAGGCATTTACAGCACAGGTAACGGTTCTGACCCTGATCGCCATGATTATGGGTGCAAAGCGCGGCACACTTGAAACAACCAAACTGCATGAGCTTATGGCGGAACTGGATAACATTCCTGCCAAAGTAGAGAGGGCGCTGAAGCTGGATGCACAGATACAAGAAATATCAGAAAAGTTTAAGGATGCGACTAATTTCATTTACCTCGGCCGTGGCTACAACTACCCGGTAGCGCTGGAAGGAGCTCTGAAGCTGAAGGAAATTTCTTACATACACGCAGAAGGCTACCCGGCAGCAGAAATGAAGCATGGTCCGATTGCGCTGATAGATGAGCAGATGCCTGTTGTGGTAATTGCAACAAAAGACAGTTCTTATGAAAAAATAGTATCGAATGTGCAGGAAGTTCGGGCACGTAAAGGCCAGGTAATTGCCATTGTAACCGAAGGCGACACCACCATTCCTACCATGGCTGACCACGTCATCGAGATTCCGGAGACAAGCGAGCATTTGGCTCCTTTGCTTTCTGTTATTCCGCTGCAATTACTGTCGTACCATATTGCTGTTATGCGTGGCTGCAACGTAGACCAACCACGTAACCTGGCAAAATCTGTTACAGTAGAATAAGCACACTCCAACCAACTCTATTTAAAAGGATGCCTTTAACAGCATCCTTTTTTTGTGGCTACCAATTATTTACCGAGGAGTTTATATCAGGTAGGAAAATATGTTGTGAGCAAAAAGCAGGATCTCTAGCAAAACCGCTTAGACCTATCTGAAAAAGAACTCTAAGAACCAGCAATTATTCAAATGAAATCGGCCTCCAAAAGCTTTTTTGCCGCTATAAGCCTCGAGGGTAAGTGACAAGGAGAGACTGCTGGAGCATCTTTGTTTTCAGGAGAGGACAGATCTTATAGCGCTCGTCTTTCGTGTCGGAGTAGAGGGCTTTTAGTACCTTATATACATTGGAGAGACCTATCTGTTCGGCCCATTCGAAGGGCCCCTGTGGATAGTTCGTACCTAGTTTCATGGCCAGATCTATAGCAGGAACAGTGGCTATTTTCTCCTGAAGGGTATAGAAAGCTTCGTTAATAATGGTACATAGCACACGCGGTGTCACCATTCCGACACGGTCTTCTACGAGGTGGTAAGGTGTTCCGAGCCTGCTGCAGACACTGCGGAGCACTTCAGCGTGGTGTGGCAGCAGCAAGGTTACTTCAAGCGTTGGCCTGTTGAATAGCGATGGCAGCCCATTAAAACCTACAAACGTACAGGCTATCTGCTGGTTTTGAAGCCAGGCTGCAAGTTGCACCGTAACTGCATGAAATAGCACGACAAGCCCTGGTTTAGCGGCATATACCGGAACCTGCTCCTTGTGTTCAGCCAGTAAGAAGTCGAATACTACCTCCACCTGCTCAAGCAATGGCTCAACCGCCTCGTACTTCTGAACAAAAAGAGCATTACTCTCCGGAAATTTTGCCTTAAACTCTTCGGCCATCGCAGAAGTAGACACAACCAGTATTTGCATACAATCAGATTTAGAATTTATATTGCTACCTGCCCTCCTGTACCAGCTTCTTCCTTAGCTAATTTATGAAACCATGCAGTAGGAGTGCATACTTAGCAATGTGTACAGCTGCAGCAATTCGGCATTGGTTATAACTTGCCTGCCAGTCCTTCTGCCTCTGAATAACTAGCAAACAAGATTCCGAAATTATGCGAATGAAAAGTGCCTTCAAAGGGAATATTAACAAAATTACTCCAAGGGTTACACCATGCTATCTCACACTTGCTATAGATAGCTTCACTTACTTCAATATTTTAAATGTCCTTTACATTTAATTTCCAAAAAAATCAGCAACAACACAAGCAGAGTCTGTCTAACCTTAACAGCTATTTATCGGATAAACTCTTTCCCGTACCACCAGTCATAGCACCTAAAGCTCTTGAGCAAAATTTTGCAGAACATGAAAATATCCTAAAAAGCACTATCATAACATTTTGTGCATGAAGCAGTTACAAGTTAAATTCAAGAACCAGTTTGGTAAACCAAAGCCATAATGAACCAAATTGTAGGAAATAAATGATTTTAAACTGAAAATCATAATAATATTTTATCAAGTTTTATTTAGGCAAACATAATTTATTGTATAATAAAATCTATGATTTAATTAATTAAATGAATATGGCATAAATATTCGAATAAGGTATAGGTAAATAGTAGCGCTAATAAAGCCACAGTAGACTTTAAAAAACTAACAAACCCTTAAAATCCAATTCATTATGAAGAATTTATGCTTATTTTTTGTTATGTTTCTAGGCTTATGTGCCACCTCTGTTGCGCAAGAAAATCCAGCTACCCTTTCGCCTGAAGATGCCCGCCAATGTACAGAGCTTACCAAAGTAATGGCGAGAAATCTTTACTTGTACGACGAGGAGTATTTAAAGCTAAAGGTGCTGAACGAAAAGACGATGCTGAAAGCACAGGAAATTTCAAAAGGTTACCAAAACGCACCAACACAGCGCGAGGCAAAACTTAAAGAGCTTAGCACCGAATTCGAGAATGAGGTTAAGAAGATGCTCGATGAACAACGCCTGGTAGCTTTGGCCAGCTACAAAATAAACGCGTCGTTGTGGCTTAATACACCACAGGCGCTCAAAAGCTTGCAAGGCAGCATCGAATAAGACGAGCCACTACAGAGCATACCTCACTCTCTGCATAGCCTCCTGTATGCTAGACCTTATCTGGCTGCAAGAGGCATATCAGGATCTGTGCAGTTGAATACTTACATCTCAACGTATTTTACTCGTGCCTTCTCACTTTATAAAACTGCTGTTACAAAGGCTCCAGAAGCACCTGTGGGTAAAGGTTCAGTGTTAAGTTTAGGCTATTGCCAAAGCTGTATGATTGTAGGCTACCATCTGTAAATTTGTTACATTTGAAATGCATAACGTAACAGAAAACAATTTACCTATGGCACACAGCATCATTAACTCTTCTAAAGCTCCGGCTCCCATTGGTCCTTATAGCCAGGCCACCCTGGCAAATGGCACCTTGTATGTTTCAGGTCAGATTGCCTTAGACCCTGAAAACGGCCAACTTTTAAACGAATCGATAGAGGCCGAAACGCACCAGGTCATGAAAAACCTCAGCGCTATTTTAGAAGAGGCCGGCATGGGATTCGAACATGTTCTGAAATGCTCTATTTTTGTGAAAGACCTGAATAACTTTGGCAGAATTAACGAGACATACGGCAGCTATTTTAAAAGCAATCCGCCTGCCCGCGAAACAGTGGAGGTAAGCCGGTTGCCAAAAGATGTAAACGTGGAGATTTCTTGCATAGCTTCAAAATAGGCACTTCCTTACTGCTGCCATAGCAGCAAAAGAACCTGCAGAGAATTCTTTTGCTGCTTAAATCCTTTCTACTGGCTTTAGGTCCATACGTGCTACGTCAGGTTGTACAGGAGCTAAAGGTAGTATATTTTCAATTTTACCAGAAGAATACCCTCTTGCTTCCTGGCGTTCTGCACATTACAATTCAGGAGCCTGAAAAGTTGTTTTGTGAACAAGCTACATATAAAGTAAATGGTGGCCGCTGCCAAAATAATTCCTCCCCTGCCACAAAACTAGTCTCCTCTCTCTTTACCCTTGGCTTAAAAACCCTTCTGACACCTTTGGAAGGCCATATTCATTAGAATAATTGCATCGGCTTACTTGCCCCCAAAATAGATAAGGCATAGCATCTGCAAACAAAATATTTTGCCGGCAGCACATATAATTTGTTTGCTACCTGGTTTAGCGGCAAGTTCGTTTTAGCTCCTCTTAATAGTAGCCTGTCACTACAATACCTAACCCGCTTACCTGAATTAAAGCATCATTAACAGGCCACATACATTAATTTACAAATTTAATTGATTTTTTTATAGTTTATGCAAACACAATACAACTTTTTATACTAATTTTAATATAACGAATTACTCCCTGTAAGTATAGTGTCTTCTCAAGCGTCTTTCAGATACTATTCTTTAAACTTCTGAGCACAAAAGTTTTAATCTGTGAAACAACTTAATTTTTTATAATGAGAAGAAGTATACTGTCGCTGGCATGTATAATATTATTTGCCCTTCCCACGCTTGCACAACAAACCATAATTCCATTTAAATCAGCATGGAAATACCTGGATAATGGCACAAACCAGGGCACCGCCTGGCGCGCTCCCTCCTTTAACGACGCCTCCTGGCAGAGCGGCAACGGCAAGCTGGGTTATGGCATTACTGACGCTGCCACGGTGGTAAGCTTTGGCCCCAGTTCCAGCAAAAAGTACATCACTACTTATTTTCGTAAGAGCATTACCATTCAGGATGCCTCCGTTTATAGTAGTATATCAGGTAAGTTAAACCGAGACGATGGTGCCATTGTTTACATAAACGGTGTGGAAGTACTGCGCGATAATTTGCCATCCGGTACAATTACCCATACCACCAAAGCAAGTGGTGGCTCCGGCGGCGATGATGGTTTAACACCGTTAACGTTCAGTATCTCCCCTTCTGTTTTGGTGAACGGCGCCAACGTTATAGCCGTAGAAATTCACCAGGCCAACCAAACCAGCTCCGACATTGCCTTCGACCTGGAGCTGACCGGAGTAGTTACCTCTACGCCACCTGCAGATACTACTCCCCCAACAGTAACTACTATCTTACGCCAGCAGCCCCTGGTGCAAATAACAGCCGCCTCCTCCCTCACCTTCCGCGTGACCTTTTCAGAAGGAGTAACAGGTGTAGATGCCAACGATTTTATTCTGACGCGCCTGAGCGGCTCCACAACTACCGGAAGTCTTGTAGTAGCTACTGTAGGTACTGGCGGCAGCACCTACGATGTGACCGTGGCGGGTGTATCCGGCAGTGGCGTTATCAGACTCGACCTGAAGAGCAGCGGCACCGGCATCACGGATGCAGCCGGTAACCCCATCAGTGGCGGCTATACCGGCGGCCAGACCTACACCATCGAGCAGGAGCCCGTGGACCAGACGCCGCCTGCAGTTGTGAGCATCAACCGCTTCTCGCCCACCAGCCAGACCACCTCCTCTTCCCAACTTATTTACCAGGTGGCTTTCTCGGAAGGCGTAACGGGCGTAGACCCGACAGACTTCACCCTTACCGTCCTCTCCGGCTCTGCAACAGGCGAGCTGGCGGCTAATGCCGTGGCGGCAGCAGGCACAGGCGGAGCAGCCTACAACGTAACGCTCACCGCTGTGAGCGGAGAAGGCACCCTGCGCCTAGACCTGAAGGGCAGCGGCACCGGCATCACGGATGCCGCCGGCAACACCATCAGCGGTGGCTATACCGATGGCCAGACCTACACCATTGAGCAGGAGCCCGCAGACCAGACACCGCCCACACTCACAGCGGTTACTCTGGCATCGAGCAACCCCAACCCGGCTTTGGCCAAGCCCGGCGATGTAGTCACCCTCAGCTTCACCGCCTCCGAGGCCATCGCAGCGCCAACGGTCACCGTCGCCTCGCATGCCGTCACAGCCACGGCAGCTGGCACCAACGCCTTCACCGCCTCCTACACCCTCACGGCAGCAGATGCCGCAGGGGCCGTGCCTTTCACCATAGACTTCGCTGACCTGGCTGGCAACACGGGCACCCGCGTAACCGCCACCACAAACGCCAGCTCCGTTACCTTCGACAAGATTGCTCCAAGCATAACTGCTATCGCGCGGCAACAACCCATAGAACAGACAACCAGCGCCTCCTCCCTTACCTTCAGAGTGGCTTTTTCGGAAGCTGTTACGGGCCTGGACGCAGCTGATTTCACCCTGACGCAGGTAAGCGGCTCCTTTACCACAGGCGCTGTTTCAGTGGCAGGCAGCGGCAGCTCCTACGATGTGACCGTGGCGGGTGTAACCGGCAGTGGCGTTATCAGGCTCGACCTGAAGAGCAGCGGCACCGGCATAGCAGATGCAGCCGGTAACCCCATCAGTGTCGGCTACACCGGCGGCCAGACGTATACTGTTCAATCCACACAACAACCTCCTGGTGGCACCGTTACATTTGTTGCCTTTAAATCAGCCTGGAAATACCTGGATAATGGCTCGAACCAAGGTACTGCATGGCGCGCTGTCTCGTTTAACGATGCCTCCTGGGCAAGCGGCAACGGAAAGTTCGGCTATGGTATACCAGATGCTGCTACAGTTGTGAGTTTTGGCTCGAACTCCAGCAAAAAACACTTAACCACTTACTTCCGCAAAAGTATTACAGTCCAAAACGCATCGTCCCTCACTTCCTGCACGGGTAAAGTGAACCGCGACGATGGCGTGGTTATTTATATAAATGGCGTGGAAGTTTTACGAAATAACATGCCTACCGGCACGATCACGTATACCACCAAAGCAAGTTCAGGCTCAGGGGGTGATGATGGCTTCACACCGATAAATTTCACCTTCAACCCATCGGTATTAGTAAATGGCACCAATGTAATTGCCGTAGAAATTCACCAGGCAAATCAAACCAGTTCCGACATCGCCTTTGATCTTGAATTGACAGGAGAAGGCACAACAACACCAGTAGACCACACACCGCCCACACTCATAGCCGTGGCCCTGGCATCGAACAACCCCAACCCGGCTTTGGCCAAGCCCGGTGATGTAGTCACCCTCAGCTTCACCGCCTCTGAGGCCATCGCAGCGCCAACGGTCACCGTCGCCTCGCATGCCGTCACAGCCACGGCAGCTGGCACCAATGCCTTCACCGCCTCCTACACCCTCACGGCAGCAGATGCCGCAGGGGCCGTGCCTTTCACCATCGACTTCGCCGATGTGGCTGGCAACACAGGCACCCGCGTAACCGCCACCACAAACGCCAGCGCAGTTGTGTTCGACAAGATTGCTCCAACTGTAACTGCTATCGCGCGGCAACAACCCATAGAACAGACAACCAGCGCCTCCTCCCTTACCTTCAGAGTGGCTTTTTCGGAAGCTGTTACGGGCCTGGACGCAGCTGATTTCACCCTGACGCAGGCAAGCGGCTCCTTTACCACAGGCGCTGTTTCAGTGACAGGCAGCAGCAGCTCCTACGATATAACCGTGGCGGGCGTAACCGGCAGTGGCGTTATCAGGCTCGACCTGAAGAGCAGCGGCACCGGCATAGCAGATGCAGCCGGCAACCCTATCAGTGGCGGCTACACCGGCGGTCAGACGTATACCATCGAGCAGGAGCCCGTGGACCAGACACCGCCCGCAGTTGTGAGCATCAATCGCTTCTCGCCCACCAGCCAGACCACCTCCTCTTCCCAACTTGTTTACCAGGTGGCATTCTCGGAAGGCGTAACGGGCGTAGACCCGACAGACTTCACCCTCACCGTCCTCTCCGGTTCTGCAACAGGCGAGCTGGCAGCTAATGCCGTGGAGGAAGTGGGCGCAGGCGGCGCTGCTTACAATGTTACACTTACCGCTGTGGGAGGGGAAGGCACCCTGCGCCTCGACCTGAAGGGCAGCGGCACCGGCATCACGGATGCCGCCGGCAATACCATCAGTGGCGGCTACACCGGCGGCCAGACCTACACCATTGAGCAGGAGCCCGCAGACCAGACACCGCCCACACTCACAGCGGTTACTCTGGCATCGAGCAACCCCAACCCGGCTTTGGCCAAGCCCGGCGATGTGGTCACCCTCAGCTTCACCGCCTCTGAGGCCATCGTAGCGCCAACGGTCACCATCGCCTCACATGCCGTCATAGCCACGGCAGCTGGCACCAACGCCTTCACCGCCTCCTACACCCTCACGGCAGCAGATGCCGCAGGGGCCGTGCCTTTCACCATAGACTTCGCTGACCTGGCGGGGAACGCAGGAAACCGCGTCACCTCAACTACCAACGACAGCACTATAGTTTTTGATAATGCGCTGCCAGTGGTTACGGCCATGGTGAGGCAATTGCCTACTGCTGAAAATACCAGTGCCTCCTCACTTACCTTCCGTGTTACCTTCTCCGAAAATGTGGCAAACGTGGATGCCAACGATTTTACAGCCACTATTCTGAGCGGCTCCTTTACTACCGGTGCCATATCAGTAACGGATTTAAACAGTGCTGTTTACGATGTGACTGTGGCTGGCGTAACAGGCAACGGCACCCTGCGCCTCGACCTGAAGAGCAGCGGCACCGGCATTACAGACTTGGCCGGCAACACCATTAGCGGTGGCTATACCGGCGGCCACACCTATAGTATTTCGCAACTACTACCTGGTAACGGGTTCACAACCATCATCAATTTAGCTCCAATCACAATATCAACGAACACTGGCGAAAAACCACAATCTAAGGTTTGGACACATGCGGGGCAACACTGGGCTGTTTTACCAAACTCCTCCGGCACTTACCTCTGGCGCCTGGACGGGACCAACTGGACGAGCATTTTACGACTTTCTACCAGAACCTCTACAAAAGCTGATTGCAAGGAAGTTGGTAATATTGCGCACATTTTACTTTACCAGGGCTCTAATTCGCAAATGGTTTCAATAGAATATGTGCCTGCTCTCAACACCTACCAACTCTGGTCCAGAAGAACTTCAACAGTGGGGCTAACATTCGAATCTGGTGTAGAAACAGCTACCATAGATATTGATGGCACAGGCAGAATGTGGCTGGCAGCAGCAGGAGTGAGCGACATAAAGGTAAGGTGGAGCGATTCTCCATACCACGTCTGGAGTGCGCCCATTACCATAGCTACCGGTGTAGACGACGATGATATATGTGCTGTAATAGCAATGCCTGGCAAAATAGGGGTTTTATGGTCGAACCAGACAACGAGGAGGTTTGGCTTTAAAACGCATGCCGATGGTGCTGCTCCTGCCACCTGGTCTAATGACGAGGTACCTGGCGACGGGTCTGCCCTTAACATTGGCAGTGGCATGGCAGACGACCATATGAACCTGGCTATCTCTAGTGATGGTACCCTTTACTGCGCTGTAAAAACCAGCTACAATAGGTCTGGTTACCCTGAGTTAGGTTTACTGGTGCGCCGCCCAAGTGGTATCTGGGATAATTTTTATGAAATATCCGGGGCAGGCACACGACCTGTTGTTATTTTAAACGAGAATACGGGTATGATCCGGGTAGCGTATACGATATCAGATTCCGGAGGCGATATTTTGTACAAGGAGTCTTCTGCTGGCACCATTTCTTTTAGTGCCGCTATGCCGCTTATAACTGGCGGAGTTTACAATAACTCGACTACCACAAAGCAAACAGTAAGGTCGGAAGCTGTTATCCTGGCCTCTGGTAACACACAGGCGGTAGGTGTGCTGGTTCGGGATGGACTTGCGCCCTCTGCGCCGGTTGTACCAATGTTAATTTCGCCAGTAAGCGAATCTGCTAACGTGGCTGTTTCTCCTGACTTAAGCTGGACCACCTCGCAGCACGCTGGTGCTTACCAGGCTCAGGTCTCGATAAATAGTACCTTTGCCACCACCGTGTTCGATCAGGCTGATATTGCTACTTCTACAGTAAGAGCAACAGGGCTGGCCCCACATACAACTTATTACTGGCGCGTGAGGGCGGCAAACCAGGTTGGAACCAGCAACTGGTCCTCAACCTCCAGTTTTACAACGACTATACCTACAGGCCACCTGGTAGGGCATTGGCAAGCAGAAGAAGACGGAGCCTTGCTTTTCGATAATTCGAACTATGGCAACAATGCCATTATACATGGTAATGCACAACGGGTTGCAGGCCTACTGGGGCAAGCGCTAAGCTTTAACGGCACCGACCAGTATGCATCTGTTGCCAGCAACTCCTCTTTAGACATTACGGAGGCCATAACGCTAGCCGCCTGGATAAAACCAGAAAAGGCCATAACCCAATATGTGCTCAAGAAAGCCATAAGTGGTATCACCGATGGGTATGAATTGTCGCTGGCCAGCAACGGACAGGTATTTTTTAGAATTAACCAAGTTTCTTCCGGCGATGATTTCAGGGTGAGCTCTACGGCACTGCACCCAACCGACGGAAATACCTGGATGCATGTTGCGGCCACCTATGATGGTTCAGTTGCTAAAATTTATATAGACGGTGTGGAAGATAATGTTATGAGTTTCGGCACTGCCCTTGCCACTAATTCGCTGAATCTGGCCATAGGAGCAGAGAGCAACGGCACCAGACCATTAAAGGGGGCAATAGACGATGTTCGGATTTATAACATTGCCCTTAGCGCAGCCGATATTAGCGCTTTGGCAATAGTACCCACTTCCGGAGCTTTTACTGCAGGGCGAGCTACTCAACAGCTCAAAGCAGTACCAGCTACCGCAAACGAGCTGCTGGCCTATCCTAACCCGTTTAAATCTGTAACAACCCTGCATTTTGCCTTACCAACAGATAGCGACTACGTGGTAAATTTGTATGATAGCAAAGGAGCACAACTAAAAACACTTCAGGAAGGCCAGGCCACAGCAGGGCAGGAACAAGTAGTTGAGGTAGATGGTACCAACCTGCCAGATGGCCTCTACATTGTGCGGCTGCAAAGCTCCACTGGCACAAAGTCGGTTAAACTGCTACTGACCAAGTAGACACTGTAAAATAAATGATATGGGGATTGGCTGGAGCAAATTATTTAAATGAAAATAGCCTTCCAAAGGTATTTTGACTTATAGAGGGTCAAGGCTATTTTCAGGCTTAATAACTAAATGAGCTACAGCAACGGCAACCCTTTGCCGCTCTTACTTAATAAAGTACTCGGAAGGGTAATTTCATTAGAATAATTATTTCTCACCTGGAAAGGGCCTGTCGTGCTGCTAAAAATACCGTTGCTTAAACGAGTATTATTTGGCAGGCGATAGGTTCTTTTAGAGGAACAGATCTTGGGTCTGGGCAAACTTTTAATCCTGTCCTTTGATAACAGATAGCTTTATGTATAACACTTGTACTACTATTTTTCTTCTGGCAAACTTAACTACCATAAGAGTATTTTTTATATATTTTTTTTAACTACTCTAAGCTAACAAAATACCACCTGCTTAGCTTAAACATCAAACATATACACTATCGAATACGTAAAATCACTAAAAAATTATTTATTTATATTATTTATTGTTATTTTCTAAAAAATAACTAAATTAAGTTCTTATATCTCACCCTCTAGCATGTTTAACTATATGAAGGCTGTTCAATCTTTAGTTTTAGCCGTTGCTATACTTTTTTCTTTCACGGTTACATCCTGCACCAATACGCGGCAAGCAGTATATTTCAATAACATTCAGGAGTCGGAATATTTAGACAAGGCAGAGAGTTTAGAGCCGGTTATTCAGGCAAACGACCTGCTGAGCATAACAGTGAGCAGCATGAACCCGGCTGCCTCTGAAATTTTTAATGTCTCGAGTACCACTAATGCCCGTAACGCCAGTGCCACAAACTCCATATCGCAGGTGGCAGGTTACCTGGTAGATCCGGATGGTTATATTCAGTTCCCGTTCCTGGGACGGGTTAAGGCTGCCGGCCTTAACAAAAAAGACTTTCAGAATGCTATAAAAGACGAAATATCGCAACGGAAACTGTTAATAGACCCTATTATTGACGTGCGTTACCTGAACTACAAAGTATCGGTATTGGGTGAGGTGGCACGACCAGCCGTACTAACCGTGCCTAATGAAAAACTGACATTGCTCGAAGCTCTGGGCCTGGCAGGAGACTTAACCATATATGCCAAGCGCGACAACATCTTACTGATACGGGAAGAGGGTGGCAAGAAAAAACTAACCAGAATAGATCTGACAACAGACGCTTTGTTTACCTCGCCTTATTATTACCTGAAGTCGAACGACATTATATATGTGGAGCCAAATAAAACTAAAATTGCCGGGGCAGGCGCTACCAGGCAGTGGCTGCCTCTGGTGCTGAGCAGCCTTACATTAGTTGTGGTGAGTATCGATCGTTTAAGCAGATAACATTTTACAGCAATGACTAAAAAT
>NZ_VRTY01000082.1 GCF_008017455.1 Pontibacter qinzhouensis
CTTTGCCGACATTACCGACCAGGTGCAGGTGCCGCAGGGGCATAAGCACGGCACTATTTTTAAGGCATCGGAAGAGGTGCTGGAAAACCTGAAGAATAGGAAGGTGAACCAGTAGAACTTAGCATAACTGGTTTAAAACTGAAGTCATGGCCTGACCACCTTACCGGTAGCCCTTGACCTAAAAAAGGCAAAATACCTTCGGAAGGCCAAAAGCATTAGAATAATTTAGAAAAAGGCGAATGACTCTGCTACTTTACCAGTAGCGCAGGTTTAGGACAAGATAAAAACAAAACGAGCAGTTTACATGCATCAGGAGAACAACGAAGGCCGCAGAAAATTTTTGAAGACAGCCTCTATAGGTGGTTTGGCAGCTTTGAGTATACCGGCCATTGTATCGTCGGCTTTGGCGAAGGAGAAGGTGAAAAAGGTCCGGCTTCAGCAAAACGACACCATTCTGTTCCAGGGCGATTCCATTACCGATGCCCGCCGCAAACGCGACGACAGCACCGTAAATAGTGCCGCGGCGCTGGGCACTGGCTACGCGTTTATGGCTGCCTCCGACCTGCTGTGTAATCACGCCGATAAAGGCCTGAACATCTATAACAAAGGCATCAGTGGCAATAAGGTGTACCAGTTGGCCGAGCGCTGGGATGCTGAAGCTCTTGACCTGAAACCAAATGTGCTGAGCATTTTAATCGGGGTGAACGACTTCTGGCATACGCTGGTGAACAACTACACCGGTACCCTAAAAACCTACCAGGACGATTACCAGGCTCTGCTCGACAGAACAAAGCAGCGGCTCCCGGAGGTAAAGCTGATTATAGGAGAGCCTTTTGCTGTGCCTGGCATTAAATCGGTGGACCAAACCTGGTTTCCGGCTTTTAACGACTATCGGCAGGCAGCCCGCGAGATTGCTGCCAGTTATGGCGCCGTGTTTATACCGTACCAAAGCGTGTTCGACAAAGCGCAGAAAACCGCTCCGGGCGTGTACTGGACTTACGATGGCGTGCACCCTACCATTGCCGGTAACCGCCTGATGGCCCAGGCCTGGATGGAAACCGTGAAAGGCTAAATTTATAATGAGTGTAGGACTGATTGAGTGATAGAGTGAATTTAAAATGAAGGAAACGGCCTTTGCTGCAGATTAACGTTAATGGGTCACTTCTTCGGAAATAAAGTTTTGTTTAAGAAAGAGCAAGGTATTTAGATGTCAATATTATGAAACAGCTCAGCCTGTTCCACATCTAGTATCTAGCTTCTAATTTCTAAAATCTATAGAATAATGTTAAAACTTGGGTACAAAGCAGCTGTTTTCGCGCTTTTAGGAGCATGGAGTATAACAGCAGAAGCGCAGGATACTGTAAAGTATACCGGCACCACCTTATCGAATGTGGATTACCATCATGGGCAGCTGAGTCCGGCTATTGGGGTACATAATATACAGGTGATGCGGGCGAACCGGGAGAACCCGACCAAAGCCAATAGTTTTGGCTGGACCTACAACCACGCGCCTATGCTGGCTTACTGGAACAACACGTTTTTTATGAACTACCTGAGCGACCCTGTTGGCGAACACATACCGCCCAGCCAGACGCTTCTGCAAACTTCTAAAGACGGGTATAACTGGTCGGAGCCGGAAATTATTTTCCCGCCATACAAAGTGCCGGACGGAACCCGCAAAGAGGGGCACCCTGGTGTAGCCAAAGACCTGTATGCCATTGTGCACCAGCGCATGGGCTTCTATGTGTCGAAAGATAACCGCTTGCTCGCAATTGCTTACTACGGCATCGCACTGGATGCGAAAGATGATCCGAACGATGGCAAAGGCATTGGCCGCGTGGTGCGCGAAATAAAGAAAGACGGCACCTATGGCCCGATCTACTTTATCCGCTACAACTCCTCCTGGGATAAGAAAAAGTCAGCCTATCCTTTCTACACCAAAAGCAAAGACAAAGGCTTTGTAAAGGCTTGCAACGAACTAATGGCCGACCCGCTCATGATGCAGCAGTGGGTGGAGGAAGCAGACCGAAACGACCCGCTTATTCCGCTGAAAAAAGAATACAAAGCGTTTAGCTACTATCATTTACAGGATGGCAGAACCGTTGGCCTCTGGAAGCACGCATTAACCTCCATCAGCAAAGACGGCGGCAAAACCTGGCAATACGATGCCCTGCGCGCACCCGGCTTTGTAAACAGCAATGCCAAAATCTGGGGCCAGAAAACCTCCGATGGCCGCTATGCCACCGTGTATAATCCTTCGGAATTCCGCTGGCCACTGGCAGTTTCTACAAGCGATAATGGCCTGGAGTACAAAGACCTCTTGCTCGTGAACGGTGAAATTTCGCCGATGCGCTATGGTGGCAACTACAAATCGTATGGGCCGCAATATGTGCGTGGCATTGTGCCCGGCAACGGTACGCCGCCAGATGGCAACATGTGGGTAACTTACAGCATGAACAAAGAAGACATGTGGATTTCTAAAATTCCGGTGCCGGTAAAAAGCAAGGCAGACAAGCATGCCGATGAGGTTTTCGCCAACTTTGCCGAGTTGAAGGATCTGAAGGAGTGGAACATTTACAGCCCGATCTGGGCATCGGTAAAACTGGAGAAAGCACCCGATGGCACACAGGCACTGGCCCTCCGCGATAAAGACCGTTACGATTATGCCAAGGCAGAACGCGTTATTCCGGCTTCTAAACAGGTAAAGGCAGAGTTTACAGTAATACCAGCACAAAACGACAAAGGCCAGTTGCACATCGAGTTGCAGGATGCTAAGGGTAGCCCGGCCATCCGTCTGATTCTGGATTCTGATGGAAGCTTTAAGAGCAAAGCCGGCTACAGACTTTCGGGCATGATGAAGTACGAAGCTGGCAAGGCGTATAATGTGCGGGTAGAGGCCGATGTGGCTGCCAGAACCTATCACGTGTTTGTAGATGGCAAAAAAGTAACGACACGCATTTTCTTCTCGCCGGTAGCCTCTATAGAGCGCGTGATGTTCAGAACCGGCGAAGTGCGTCGTTTCCCGGATGCCGACACGCCAACCGATCAGGATTACGACCTGGAGAACCCGGGAGAGCCAGAGGCAGAAGCAGCATTTTTCATTAAATCCTTTAAAACACAAAGCCTGAACCTGTAAGCCCTTTGATAGAAATACCAGAAAAAGCTTCGGAAAGGCTATTTCATTAGAATAATTCAGTTGGTTGCTGGTTGTTAGTTGTTGATTGTTAAATGGTTTAATTGTTGAAAGGTTGATTAAAAAACAGCAGGCAAGACCTCGCAGCGTGCGCAGCTCCTGAGAGCGTCTGGGCAGGCAGCAGAACCGCTGGCAAGCTCCTGATTTCAACAGAAAGCATGTGTTTTTAACTGGTAACCCTTGGCAACAAACAGCACAATAATCCTTCGGAAGGGCTATTTCATTAGAAAAATTTAGTAATGCTGCGCTTCTGGTTATCAAGAACCGACTGAGGGTGTAGCGTAGGAATAAAAAGTATGCATATAAGTAAGTTTCTTTTAAGTGTTTTTCTGGTTCTGCTCACCTTTGGTGTGCAGGCCGAAGTAACGCTGCCTAAAATCCTGCAGAGCAACATGGTGCTGCAACGCGACAAGCCGCTTACTATTTGGGGCAATGCAGCGCCTGGCGAAGCCGTAACCGTAACCTTCGGCAATCAGGAGAAGAAAACAACCGCTGGTGCCGACGGAAAGTGGGAGGTGGTGCTCAATCCTCTTGCAACTTCAGCTACTCCTGCCACCATGACTATTTCAGGATCTAACACCATTACATTGGAGAACCTGCTGGTAGGGGAGGTGTGGCTGTGCTCCGGGCAATCGAACATGGAGTTTACCATGAGCAAGAGCGCCAAATTTGCGGATGCCAAGCGGAGTAAAGGCTTGACGGAAGAAGAACTGGAAAAAGTAAATTACCCTAACATCAGGGTGTATCTGGTTAAAAAAGATCATTACAAAAAAGGCGGCTTACCCAGCAACTGGAAAGAAGCTGATGCTGAATCGGTAAAAGAGTTTTCTGCACCAGGTTTCTTCTTTGCCGAAAAGCTGCACCAGAACCTCGACATTCCGATCGGCATAATTGCAGCCTCTGTATCGGGTACGCATATTGAGCGGTGGGTACCTGAGCAGACTTTAAACGGAGACACGAGCTTTGATGTGAAGGCCACTAAAACACAGGAAGAAGTAGGCGACATTAAAAACGGCAAGTTCTACTACGGCATGATTCAGCCTTTGGCTCCTTTTGCCCTGCGCGGTTTTTTGTGGTACCAGGGCGAAACCAACTGCTTCCAGAGCGAGACCTTCGACTATACTGAAAAAATGCAGGCCCTGGTGAGCACCTGGCGGCACATCTGGCGCGATGCGGAAATGCCGTTTTACTATGTGCAAATCGCGCCGTTTGCTTATTCTCAGAGCAAAGACAAGCATCCCAGAACCACCGAGACTTTACCCGAATTCTGGGAGGCACAGGCTGCAGCACTAAAAATTCCTAAAACAGAAATGATCGTGACCACCGACCTGGTAGATAGCATCGCCGATATTCACCCGACCTACAAATGGGAAATAGGCCGTAGGTTGGCAAATGTGGCATTGGCAAAAAGCTATGGCAAAAATGTGGAGTATTCGGGCCCAGTGTTTAAACAGATGAAGGTGAAGGGAAAGAAGGCGGTGCTGGAGTTCGACCATATCGGCAGCGGCCTTACCAGCGACAATGGCAAGCCGCTAACCTGGTTTACCATAGCCGGAGCAGATGGCAAGTTTGTGCCCGCTAAGGCTGTTATCAAAGGTAATGCCGTGGTGGTGTCGGCACCGGGAGTAAAGGCCCCAACAGCAGTGCGGTTTGCCTGGAACGAAGCGGCGCAATCTAATTTCTTCAACAAAGCAGGATTGCCAGCCAGACCTTTCCGTACCGATGCGCCCGAGTGGCAACCAAAGACCCTGAGCAGCTCCAGGCCTTAAAAGCTCGTTTTTACCTTTGGAAGGCCATTTTCATTAGAAAAATTACGCTAGTCAATTTGGAGATGTGAAGATTTGAAAATTTGAAAATGGAAGTAAATGAGAGGTGATTTTGATTACGTGATGGAGAGGAAGTGGAATCGTTGTCAGGAGCGTCCTCGCTCGCGCTATCGTAAATTCTGATTTCTAATTTGACGAAGCACCAGTAACAGGCTACAGCACGACTACCTGTTGGGAGGTAACCGCCTCAACTTAAACGGCAAAAGCTTATATGCTGCAGCCATAACCATAGTACGATTACAAATATTAGCGCTACTACCCGTGAAAAACTATTTCTATATTTCTTTTATTATCCTGCTTTCGGTACTTGGTAGCGGACAGGCTGCCGCAAATGTGCAGCTCGAGAACCTGCGCTGCGAGATGCTGCAGAACCCGGAGGGCATAGATGTGACCACGCCACGGTTGAGCTGGGAGATAACCGGCAAGCAGCGGAACATCGAGCAAACCGCTTACCAGGTACTGGTGGCCTCTACGCCCGAAAAACTAGCAGCCAACGAAGGTGACCTCTGGAATTCCGGTAAGGTAAACGCAAGCCAGTCGGTGCACGTGCAGTATGCGGGCAAGCGCCTTAATAGCAGAGATGAGTGCTACTGGAAAGTAAAAACCTGGACCAGCAACGGCGAGAGTTCCTGGAGTGCGCCCGCTTACTGGAGCATGGGGCTGCTGCATTATGGCGATTGGGTGGGCCGCTGGATCGGCATGGACAAATTGTCCCCCTGGGATCAGGAGGAAAGATTTTCCCGGCTCTCCGCCCGCTACTTCCGCAAGGAGTTTGAGGCTCCTAAAGAAATCAAAAAAGCCAAAGTATACATCATCGGCCTTGGCTTATACGAGCTCTACCTCAACGGGCAGCGCATAGGCGACCAGGTACTGGCACCTGCACCAACCGACTATTCTGAAAATGTAAAGTACAACACCTTTGATGTAACGAAGCAGCTAAAGAGTGGCAAAAATGCAATTGGCACGGTGCTGGGCAATGGTCGCTTTTATACCATGCGGCAATACAAAGCCTATAAGAACAAAACTTTTGGCTACCCCAAAATGCTGCTCAACCTGGTTATTGAGTACACAGACGGCACCACCGAAAAAATCCGCACAGACGAAAGCTGGAAAGTGACTGCCGATGGCCCTATACGCACCAACAACGAGTACGACGGCGAAGAATACGATGCCCGTAAAGAAATGCCAGGCTGGAATGCCGTAGGGTTTGATGCCGGCAAGTGGCTACAGGCCGAGTATGTGCAGGAGCCAACAGGAGAGTTTGAAGCCCAGATGAATGAGCACATGAAAGTAATGGAAACCCTGAAGCCCGTTTCTGTGAAACAGCTGAAGCCCGGAACTTATATTGTGGATATGGGCCAGAACATGGTAGGCTGGCTCAAAATGAAAGTGCAAGGCAAGAGTGGCGATAAGGTAACTTTCAGGTTTGCGGAGGTTCTGAACGAGAAAGGCGAAGTGGCCCTTGAAAACGTCCGTGATGCAAAAGTGACCGATGTTTATACCCTGAAAGGTGGCGGAGAAGAAGTGTGGGAACCGTCTTTCGTGTTCCATGGCTTCCGCTATGTAGAGGTGAGCGGCTTTCCGGGCAAGGCTACCGTCAATAATTTTGATGGCCAGGTGGTGTACGATGCCATGCAAACAGTAGGTAGTTTCAAAACCTCCAACTCTATCATCAACCAGGTATACGAAAATTCTTACTGGGGCATCAGAGGAAACTATAAGGGAATGCCGCTTGATTGTCCGCAGCGGAACGAGCGGCAGCCCTGGCTGGGCGACCGGCCAACCATAGCCTACGGCGAAAGCTTTATCTTCGACAATGGAAAGTTATATGCCAAGTGGCTGGATGATATACAGTATGCGCAAAAAGCCGATGGATCTATTCCGGATGTAGCCCCTGCCTTCTGGCGATACTATAGCGATAACATGACCTGGGCGGGAACCTACCTGATGGTTGCTGATATGCTGCACCAGCAGTACGGAAACGTGAAACCGATCGAGAAGCATTATCCATCCATGAAGAAGTGGCTGCAGTATATGCAGAACCTGTATATGGATGAGAACTATATCATGACAAAAGACAGCTATGGCGACTGGTGTGCTCCTCCGGCTACAATTGAAGACGGCAGAGGCATGAACGCCAACGTGAAGTACCCCAGCAAATTAATTTCTACCGCCTATCATTACTATTACTTGCAAATGATGCAGCGCTTTGCCCGCCTTACAGGCAATGAAGGTGATATGGCAGGATACCAGGCCCTGGCCGAAAAGGTGAGAGCAGGCTTTAACGATGAATTCTTTAATGCCGAGGGTGCCTTTTATGGAGAAAATAAGTTAACCGATAACCTGTTGGCCCTGTATTTCGGGCTTGTGCCGGAAGAGCAGAAAGGCGCTTTGGTCAATACGATTGTCCAGATCATTGAAGTGGAGAACAAAGGCCATTTAAGCACCGGTGTGGTAGGAACCCAGTGGATAATGCGCAGCCTGACTGATTTCGGGCGGCCTGACCTTGCCTACAAACTTGCCACCAACACCACCTACCCTAGCTGGGGCTATATGGTAGCAAACGGTGCCACCACCATCTGGGAATTATGGAATGGCAATACCGCCGCTCCCACCATGAACTCCTACAACCACGTGATGATGCTGGGCGATCTGGTGAGCTGGTATTACGAGGATCTGGCGGGTATTAAATCAAGCCGGGAGCAGACAGGGTTTAAGCTGATTGAAATGAAGCCCCTGCTGGTCGACGGTTTAGATTTTGTAAATGCCAGCTATCATTCCATGTATGGGCTGATCAAAAGCGATTGGAAAAAGGAGAAGAAGCGATTTACCTGGAAAATTTCGGTGCCAGCCAACACAAAAGCCATTGTCTACATTCCGGCCAGTTCTGAAAAGAACGTGACAGAGGGCGGCAAAAAGACAAGTTCCGCCACTGGCGTAAAATTCCTGCGCATGGAAGGCGACAGAGCTGTTTATGAGCTAGGCTCCGGCGATTATAATTTTGTGGCAAAATAACCGTGAAAACCTCGCAGCGTGCGAAGCTCCTGCGAGTGTCTGTAAGAAATAACAGAAGCGCAAAACAGCTGCCGCTAAAAATAGATTTTAAACAAGAGTAATAAGCGTAACATGAAAAGATTTGTAATAGCATTGGCTATGTTGGTATGCGGAAGCGCGGGGCTTATGCCGGTGCAGGCGCAGAAGGAAAAATGGAGTAAAGGAATACTGGTGGAGGAATTTCTTTACGAAACAGCACCTTTCCCATCCTGCCATTCTGCTACCCTTGCCGAAACACCAACTGGCCTGGTTGCTTCCTTTTTTGGCGGTACAAAAGAACGTCATCCTGATGTAGGCATCTGGGTAAGTCGGCAACTTAACGGCACCTGGGCCCCGCCGGTGGAGGTAGCCAACGGTAACCAGGAAGACGGCAGCCGCCTGCCAACCTGGAACCCGGTGCTTTACCAGATCCCGGGTGGTGACCTGATGCTGTTCTATAAAATCGGTCCGAAGCCATCGGAGTGGCAGGGCTGGCTCAAAACCTCCAGCGATGGCGGTGCCACCTGGTCTGAAGCTCGTATGCTGCCCGAAGGCTATGTAGGCCCGGTAAAAAACAAACCGGAGCTTATTGATGGGGAATTGTTCTGCGCCTCCAGCACCGAAGGCGACGGCTGGAAAGTGCATTTTGAAGTAACACCTGACTTCGGGAAAACCTGGCGGAAAATTGGTCCGATAGACAAAGGAGCAGAGAACTTTGATGCCATTCAGCCAAGTATCTTAAAGCACGGCAATGGCAGGCTGCAGGTGCTGTGCCGCAGCAAGAACAGGACAATTGTAACCTCCTGGTCCGAAGACAATGGCCGCACCTGGTCGCCATTAGAGAAGGTAGAGCTGCCTAACAACAACTCTGGTACCGATGCTGTAACCATGGCAAATGGCCGCCACGTGCTCGTATACAACCACGTGCTGCCTCCGGGCGACTTAGCCAAAGGCCCGCGCACACCACTTAATGTAGCTGTTTCGAAAGACGGCAAAAAATGGAAAGCAGCGCTTGTGCTCGAAGACTCACCTATCAGCCAATACTCTTACCCTGCTGTTATGCAGACCTCAGATGGCCTGTTGCACTTTATCTACACCTGGCGACGTGAGCGCATTAAGCATGTGGTGGTGGATCCATCAAAAATGAAGACGAAGAAAATCAAGAAAGGTGAATGGCCAGGCGGTAACCCGGTGGCAGGAGAGGTGCAGGATCAGGAAAGCTAGGGCTTCGCTTAATTAGAAATTCAAAATTAGAAATTAAAAATGATGCTGGCGCTAGCGTCTTCGCTCGTGCCGACTATTCCGCGGCCTCTGGCCGCTTATACTAAAAAATAGAAGGAATAAACAACGGGTATAAATGACGACACAACTTATCAGAAATTAACAGTTGATTTTTTTGACAGGATTAAGATAAGATCTTGTGTCCTGTGTCCTATAACAGATAGCAGTACAAGTTCGAATTCCGGTAAGTTAAGTCGCAGTCTATAAACCCTTGGCAACATTTTAGTGAAATTCCTTGAGAAGGATATTTTCATTAGAATAATTGCATGTTCTCTAAAACCTTAAGCTCGCACCAGCAGAGAAACCTGCAGAGGTACATCTGCTGAAAACCATAATAAGTAACGTTTATGAAGGATTCAAAGAAGCAACTTATAACAACAGCACCTCCTGAAAAGGCAAAAACAACAGCTATAAACCGTCGTCATTTTCTGGGTGGTGCTGCTACACTGGCAGCCGGTCTGTTGGTTTTCCCTGACCTGCTGGCGGGTTCTTCGGCCCGAAAGGTAAACAGCATAGAAAGCATTTTTGCGGCTGACAAGCGTTACAAAATAGCGGTAATTGACCTGATGATACTGAAGCGCCAGAAGATTAGCGCGCTGCCGCTTGCCAAAGAAATAGGAGCAGATGGCCTGGAGATTGACATGGGCGGCCTCGGCAACCGCGATACCTTCGAGAGCAAACTGGCAGACCCTGAAATGCGGCAGCAGTACCTCGACAAAGCCAAAGAACTGAACCTGGAACTTTGTTCGCTGGCCATGACCGGGTTTTATGCGCAGTCGTTTGCGGAGCGGCCTACTTACCAGCAAATGGTAGGCGACACCATTGAAACGATGAAGCAGATGAACATTAAAACAGCCTTTCTGCCGCTTGGCGTAAAAGGCGACCTCGTGCAGCACCCGCACCTGCGCCCTGCTATTGTGGAGCGCCTGAAGGTGGTAGGCAAAATGGCGGAAGCGGCTGGTGTGGTAATCGGCATAGAAACGGCGCTGGATGCCAAGGGAGAGAAAAAGCTGCTGAAGGACGTAGGCTCTAACGGAATTAAAATTTACTTTAACTTCTCGAACCCGCTCAAAGAAGGGCGCGATCTGCACAAGGAACTGAAAACATTGGGCAAAGACCGCATCTGCATGATTCACGCCTCCGACGAGGATGGCGTGTGGCTCGAGAACAACACCCGCCTGGATATGCAGAAGGTGAAGCAGACACTCGATAAAATGGGCTGGAGCGGCTGGCTCGTAGTGGAGCGCTCGCGCGATGCCAGTAATCCCCGCGATGTGAAAGGTAATTTTGGCGCGAATACCAGGTACCTGAAATCAGTTTTTCAAGCATAATATTATAACTTCAGGCGTTACCGGTACAAACAACTGTTTGTACCGGCCTTGGCAGGATTGTCCGTACGGATCAGTCTTAAAATCAACCTAATTTCTTGTTAACCTTTTTATGAAAAGCACAGCTACATTTCTGCAAAGAGTAGTGATTCTGCTTTGTTTGTTTCTAACTGTTTTATCTGTGGAATCAGCAAACGCGCAGCAGCAAAAGCAAGCCACCTGGATCTGGTACCCGGGCGACTATGAAGTTTGGTTAAGCAACCAGATGCAAAACAGACGTACCGAACGTGGCACGTTTTTTCCGCCTTTCTGGCGCATGGACAACCACTATGTGCTCATCGATTTTCATAAGGTATTCGACCTGAAGGAGCCGGAGGAGATCGAGATTTTTACGGAAGGCCGCTACAACGTGAAGCTAAACAGCAAAATGGTGAACGGCACACCTAAAAAGCTCACAATTCCGGCCGGAAAGCAAAAGATCAACATCAAGGTGTATGCGCAGGACCGGGTGCCAGCGCTGTATGTACAAGGCAAAACCATCGCAACAGACGCTAGCTGGCTGGTCACTTTCGAAGATAAGGAGTGGATTGATGAGTCGGGTAAAGTGTCGGATCAGTCGGGTACAGAGTGGCTGAACGCGGGCACCTGGAACTTCAATGCTCCTGACAACCTGCCATCTGCCTTTAAACTACCTACCACGCCTCAAAAAGCTGCCAAGATAGACCGTAAAGGGCAGTCTATTCTTGTTGATTTTGGCAAAGAAACCTTCGGCTATGTAAAACTCCACGGCCTGAAAGGAAAAGGAAAAGTATCGTTGTACTACGGCGAGTCTGTGGAAGAAGCCATGTCTACGGAGCATTGCGAAACGCTCGACCACCTGGACATTGATCAGCCGCAGGCAAAGGATTATGTGCTGGAGCAGTCGCAAGCGTTCCGCTACGTGAACATTCAGTTTGAGCCGGGCATGACCATCGCCGATGTTTCGATGTTGTATGAGTACCTGCCGATGGCTGACCGTGGCAAGTTCCGCAGCTCAGACGAAGAACTTAACAAGATCTGGGATATCTCTAAATACACCATGGAGCTGACGACGCGTGAGTTCTTTATAGATGGCATTAAGCGCGACCGCTGGATCTGGTCCGGCGATGCGAACCAAAGCTACCTGATGAATTACTACCTGGGCTTCGACTCTCCATCTGTGAGACGTACGATGCTGGCCCTGCGTGGCAAAGAGCCAACCACCACGCACATCAACACCATTATGGACTACACGCTGTACTGGTTCATTGCCATCAACGACTATTACCAGTACACCGGCGATAAGCATTTTATACAGCAGTTCTACCCGCGCATGCAGTCGCTTATTAACTTCTGCCTGGAGCGCCGCAACCAGGATGGCTTTATGGAAGGCATGGCCGGCGACTGGGTGTTTATAGACTGGGCCGACGGACTGAGCAAGCAGGGCGAAGTTAGCTTTGAGCAGTTGCTGCTGGCCAGAAGCCTCGAAACCATGGCCGAGTGCGCCACCATAGTAGATGATAAAGAAGGAGCCGCTAAATACGCAAAGCTTGCTTCTGACCTGAAAGCCAAGTTATTTTCAGTTTACTGGAACGAGCAGAAGCAGGCGCTGGTGCATAGCCGTGTAGATGGAAAACAGACAGAAAACGTAACCCGCTACGCCAACATGTTCGCCATCTTCTTCGATTATTTTAACGAGAGCCAGAAGCAGGGTGTGAAGCAGAACGTACTGCTGAACGACAAGGTGCAGAAAATTACCACGCCTTACATGCGCTTTTACGAACTGGAAGCACTCTGTGCCATGGGCGAGCAGGATTACGTGATGAAGGAAATGAAATCTTACTGGGGCGATATGCTGAAACTGGGCGCCACTTCCTTCTGGGAAAAATACGACCCGACCGAGTCCGGAGTGGAGCACCTGGAGATGTATGGCCGACCGTTTGGCAAAAGCCTTTGCCACGCCTGGGGAGCCAGCCCGATTTACCTGCTGGGCAAGTACTACCTCGGTGTAAAACCACTTTCGCCGGGCTACTCCACCTACGAGGTGGTGCCGGTGCTGGGTGGTTTACAATGGATGGAAGGCACCGTGCCTACACCAAACGGCGACATTACCATCTACTGCAGCACCAGCCAGATTAAAGTGAAGGCAACAGAAGGAACAGGAACTTTGCGCTTCAAGAGTAAATCAAAACCAAAAGCCAAAGGAGCCTCTTTCCAATCGAAAGGCAATGGCGTGTATGAAATGAAAATTGAGAAAGGCAAAGAGTACGTGGTGTCTTACAAAAGCTAACCCTTGACCTTCCGGAGGCCAAAATACCTTCGGAAGGCCCTTTTCATTTGAATAATTTGGTTAGGAAGCTAGAGGAAAAAAATCGACTGGCCTTGTACCAGCACAAATTGCTTTATTCCGGTTACACTGCTCGTGCCTTAGTATAAAAATTGTTTTCAAGGCTTTAGACCAATTCGTAAAAAGGAGGTTTCATCAAAAGGAGCTAAGAAACATTTTACCCTGCAGCTGCTACAGAGCGGGCACCTCTGCCAGGTGCACCCATTGAGGCTCCAGTGTCTGAGCGGTCAGCGAGTGTGGGAAGGGGCCCTCTATTTGGAGCATCTTGATTTTTTTGGTTCTTTTTGTATCAAGACAAAAAGAACAAGAAAGCAGGCAATGCAATAGCTACAATCCGCTGTCACAGCTGTAGCAGCAACTATGCAAATTTAGACTACTAATCCAGTGGCCATCGCTGATGCCTCTCGCCCACAAGATCCTTGCAGGATGACAGGGTGGTTAGAACTGAACCAGTAATGGAAGGGTATTATTACTATTTGGTATTATACCTTATTGAAGTTGTCAGAACAAATTCAGCAACTCACAGATAATAAAAAGTTAAAAATAATCCGATAACAGTTACCAAAATATATTTGCCATACTTTTCAATTTTTAATTCGACGAAGTTCCTTACCAACACATGCATACAATTAAAGATTATACCGTTTATTCAGCCAAGGCAAAGCTAGCCAAGCCTATTGCCGATGCGACCCATACCCTCACCGAAATTTCTTTTATCGTGCTCCGCATTCAGTTAGAGAGTGGCATCATCGGGGAGTCTTACCTGTTGAGCTTTCAGTACAGTCCGGCGGCTATTGCCGGTGCCCTGAAAGATGTAGGTGCTATGGTGGTAGGCGAGCAGGTCTACGAAACGGTTAAGGTTTTTGAGAAAATAAACGCCGCCAACGAGTATTTCGGGCTGGAGGGCATCAACAGGTGGGCACAGGGAGCTTACAACATTGCCATGTGGGACGCCTGGTGCAAAACCCTCGGTCAGCCGGTATGGAAGGTGCTGGGAGCATCCAGAACCAAAGTGCCGATCTACGGAAGCGGCGGCTGGATCTCTTATTCGGTGGAGGAACTGATAGGGGAGGTGAGCGACTACAAGAGCAGGGGCTTTAAAGCCGTAAAAATAAAAGTGGGCAAACCCGACTGGAAAGAAGACCTGGAGCGACTGCGGCTGGTGCGCGAAGCGGTAGGCAACGACATCAGCATTATGATGGATGCCAACCAGGGCATGAACGTACCAACCGCGCTGATGCTGGCAAGAGCAGCACGAGAGTTGAACATCCACTGGTTCGAGGAGCCAATCGATCATGCCGATTTCCAGGGCTACCAGCTGCTACGCAACCAGGCCGGTATTTCGCTGGCGATGGGGGAGCGGGAGTATTCTACGGTGCCGCTTCGCGAGCTGTTGGTACGCAACGCCATCGATATCTGGCAACCCGACATTCTGCGGCTAGGAGGAGTGGAGGCCTGGCGCAACAGTGCTGCTCTGGCTGCCAGCTTTAACATTCCGGTGCTGCCACATTACTACAAAGATTACGACATTCCGCTGCTCTGCACCATCGCCAACGGCGCAGGCGCAGAGTCATTCGACTGGATAGATCCGTTAATCGATCATCCTTTAGAAATAAAAGAAGGTTTTGCCACACCACACGACCGGCCAGGTTGGGGTTTCAGTTTTAAAGACGAAACCCTGACAGCGCTCTAGGTACCAACTTGCCCTCGGCCAGTTATCTTCAAAAAGTCTTTGGAAGGCCTTTTTCATTAGAATAATTTGATTGCTGATTGTTTGTTGTTGCTGGTTTAATTGGAAATAGCAAAGACCTCGCAGCGTGCGCAGCTCCTGCGAGTGTCTGGACAAAGCAGATGAGAAGTCGAACACCAGCTTCAGTAATAATCTTGTGTTTTGCTACCTGTGTCTTTTAAAAAATGGATAAACTAAAACAACTATATTCTCTGGAAGGGCTGCGCGTTATCGTAACCGGTGGCTCCAGTGGTTTAGGGCTGCACCAGGCCATAACCATGGCGCAGTGTGGCGCTACAGTATTTGCCCTGAGTCGCTCTGGCAGCATAAAGGTAGAGCACGAAGGGAAGGTGCCGGAAAACATTACGTTCTCTACCCTGGATGTGTCGAAGGAAGAGGATATCCGGAAGGTTTTTACGGAAATTGGCGAAGCAGGCGGCATCGATGTGCTGGTGAACAATGCCGGTATTACCAAGCGAGTAAAGGCAGAAAAGTTAACAACAGCAGAATGGAATGCCATTCATGATGTGAACGTGACAGGCTTGTTCAACTGCTGCAAATATGCGTTTCCTTACCTGAAAAAATCGGCGCACGTCGGCCGGATCATCAACATCGCTTCTATGGCTTCGCATTTGGGCTTTTCGGAGGTGGTGCCTTATAGCTCCAGCAAAGCGGCAGTGCAGGGCATTACGCGGGGCCTTGCCGTGGAGTGGAGCCAGCAGAGTGTGCTGGTAAACTCGGTATCGCCGGGTTGGTTCCCATCGCTTATGAGCGAGCAGGTGATGGACGAGGACCGCAAAGCCAAAATTCTGAACCGCATGCCTTTGCACCGCTTCGGCAAACCCGATGAGCTCTCGCCTATGATTTGCTTTCTGGCCTCACCGGCTGCCACCTATATTACCGGCCAGGACTTTTGTGTAGATGGAGGTGCCCTGGCTTTTGGTTTTTAACTGAATACTTGTTTCTGCTTTTTTTAGCAATATGAAAAAATACAACTCTTTACGCTTACCACTTTTTATAGCTGCGGCCCTGTTTTCGCAGGTGCTGCAGGCCCAGACCGTAGATGGCTTACCCGCCACCATACCGCCTGTGCCCACTGTTTTTAACCTGGAGCCCTGGGAAGACCAGCACGTGACCAGCATTAACCGCGACCCTGCCCGTGCCACCGCCTATTCTTTTAAAACCGAGAAAGAAGCTATAACCGGCGATAGAAGCAAATCAGGCCGCATGCTGCTTCTGAATGGCGACTGGGATTTTAAGTTTGCCCTGAAACCAGCCGATGCTCCTGCCGATTTTTACAAGAGCCGCGTAAGTGGCTGGGATAAGATTGAAGTGCCTTCTAACTGGGAAATGAAAGGCTACGATATTCCGATTTACAAGAGCGCCGTGTACCCTTTCCGCCCCATAGATCCGCCACGGGTTCCAAAAGACTACAATGCCGTAGGTTCTTACCAACGCACCTTCACCATACCCGCCGACTGGAAAGACATGAACGTGACTCTGCATTTTGGCGGCGTAAGTTCCGGCTTCAAAGTGTGGGTAAACGGGCAGTTCCTGGGCTATGGCGAAGACAGCTGCCTGCCTTCGGAGTTTAACGTAACGCCTTACCTTAAAGCGGGCGAGAACATTGTATCGGTGCAGGTAATCAGGTGGAGCGATGGTGCTTACCTGGAGGACCAGGACCATTGGCGCATGAGCGGCATTCAGCGGGAGGTGATGTTGCTGGCGGAGCCAAAGCTGCGCATAGCCGACCTCCACTGGCAGGCAAAGCTCGACAAAGACTACAAAGATGCCGTTTTCAGCATCCGGCCACGCCTTGATAACTATACAGGCGACGAAATAAAAGGCTATAAGGTAAAGGCGCAGCTGTATGACAAGGCGCAGCAACCTGTGTTTGAGAAGGCGCTGGAGAAAACTGCTGAAGAAATTGTAAACGAAATTTACCCGCGCCTCGACAACGTGAAGTTCGGGCTGCTGGAAACGACTGTGAAGAACCCGCTGAAGTGGAGCGACGAAACTCCGAATCTCTACACGCTGGTGCTTTCGCTGGAAGACGAAAAAGGCAACGTGCTGGAGGCCAAGAGCTGCAAAGTCGGTTTCCGCAGCATCGAGTTTTCCAAAGACAACAGCAAACTCCTCATTAACGGAAAAGAAACCTACCTCTACGGCGTAAACCGCCACGACCACCACCCCACCAGGGGCAAAGCTTTAACCCGCGAAGATATTCTGGAAGATGTAAAGACGCTGAAGCAGTTTAACTTCAACACTATCCGTACCGCCCATTACCCTAACGACCCTTACTTCTACGACCTCTGCGACGAGTATGGCATTTTGGTAATGGACGAGGCCAATCACGAAACGCATGGCCTGGGCGGTAAACTCAGCAACGACCCCACCTGGACCCACGCCTTTATGGAGCGCACCACCCGCATGGTGATGCGCGATAAAAACCACCCGAGCATCATTATCTGGAGCCTGGGCAACGAAGCCGGCCGCGGCCCGAACCACGCAGCCATGGCCGAGTGGATCCACGATTTCGATATTACACGACCAGTGCATTACGAGCCGGCGCAAGGCAACCACCGCGAAGAAGGCTACATCGAATTGGGCGATCCACGCTACCTGGCTACCAACGACCATTCGCACCGCATCCAGAACCCGGTCGATCCTTATTATGTAGACATGGTGAGCCGCTTTTACCCCGGCCTGTACACCGTAGATCTGCTGGCGAACCAGCCAGGCGATAACCGGCCCATCATTTTTGTGGAGTACTCACACTCTATGGGCAACTCGACTGGTAATATAAAAGAGTTCTGGGATGCCTTTCGCTCCACCAAGCGTATGATCGGGGGCTGCATCTGGGAGTATAAAGATCAGGGTATCCTGAAGAAAAATGATAAGGGGGAGGAGTTCTATGCTTATGGCGGTGATTTTGGTGAGAAGCTGCACAACGGTAGCTTCTGTATTGATGGCATCGTGGACTCTGATGGCAGGCCAAAATCGCCAATGTATGAGTGCAAGCGCGTGTACCAGCCCATAGAATCGGAACTGGTTGATGCTTCTAAAGGCTTAGTAAAAGTCCTGAACCGCCATGCCAGTAAAAATGCCGGTGGGTATGACGTAACCTTAATCGTGCGCGAAGATGGTAAAGCTGTGCAGACCAAAAAGTTGCCTCGTATTTCTCTTGCTGCCGGCAAAGACACGGTAATTAATATATCTTCTTTCCTGCCAAAAAGGAAAGCCGGTTCAGAGTACCTGGCCGATATTCATTTTACACTGGCACAGGCAGAGCTTTGGGCTCCGAAAGGCCACGAAATTGCCTCTAACCAGTTTGCGATCACAGGTGTTCCACAAGTAACACCGGCCCGTAAAACACCTGCTGCACCAACTGTTGCTGAAAACGAAAAAGGTTTTGTGGTAAGCGGCAAAGACTTTAAACTGACAATTGATAAAGCCAACGGAGCGCTAAATTCCTATGTGTGGAACAACAAAGAGCAGATTCTGAGCCCATTGCTACCTAACTTCAGCCGTCCGCTTACCGACAACGATAAAAAAGGCTGGAAATCGGATAAGAAGCTAAAAGAATGGTATGAGCCGGGGCTGAAACTGCAAAGTGTTTCTGCTGACAAATCGCAGGCTGGCATGGTGAGAGTAACCAGTAATTACACGCTTATAGATGGAAAAGCAAAAGCCCAGGTAGTGTACACGCTGGCAGGCGATGGCGTGGTAAAAGTAGACTACTCCCTTACACCTGATGCCGGTTTACCTAATATTCCGAAAGTTGGCATGCAGGTTGGCATTGCCCGCGACTACGACCAGATCAGCTGGTACGGCAGAGGCCCGGTAGAGAACTACGTAGACAAGCGCTACGGTTTCGATGCCGCCATTTACTCGCAGCCGATTCAGCAGTTTATGGAACCGTACGTACTTCCGCAGGAAAATGGGAACCGCACTGACGTGCGTTGGATGTACCTGGCTAACAGCAAAAATGAAGGTTTAATGGTGGTTGCCGACAGCCTGCTCAGTATGAGCGCCTGGCCTTATACAGAGGCCAACATCAACGCAGCCAAACACACTTATGACCTACTAGATGCTGGCTTCATTACCCTGAACATCGACCTGGTGCAAATGGGTGTTGGCGGAAACGACTCCTGGTCGGATGTAGCTCAGCCGTTGGAGCAGTACCAGATACCGGCCAAACCGTACCGCTACAGTTTTTACCTGCAGCCGGTAAAGAAGAAAGTAGATGCCATTAGCAGCACAGCAAAAAATGTCAGGTTTTAACCTGACATTTTTTTTGATGGAAGAGAGAAGCCAGCTCAACCCTTGAATGGTTTGCGTGCAAAAAGCCTCTGGAAGGCCAATTTCATTAGAATAATTTAGTCGTGCGGTAGCCAATAGCTACAAACCGGTACGTTTTACACCAGCATGCTGTATTATTGAATAGTAATAACAATCTTCTGTTTTTATTTAGTTTTTCTTCATTATCATCCTGTAAAGATCTTGTGGGCGAGATCCTTACAGGATGACTATTGGTTTAGTAGCCTAAGTTGGTATAGCAGTGTGCAGCTTATTATGTGAATGAGGTACGGCTTTTGCTTAAATGGAGGCAAGGGGAGAAACTTCTGTAGCAGTGAGAGCCGACTAAGAATCTCATCTTTATTTGTTTAAATATAAATTTAATTTTTATATTTGATAGTGTAAAGCGGGGCTTACAGTTGTTCTGAAAACTACAAAATGCTTGTAAGCCAGCTATAAAGCCTGGTGAGCCAAAATTAAATATTTAGCTCCTGTTTTAATGCCTTCTGGATGTGTTCAGAGTACCTGCTTTTCAACAAATGTTAGTTTCCTGGTTTAGGATGATATAAAATCTTTGTTTTCATGATCCGAATAGTTTTTCTGCTCTTTTTATGTCTGGTCTCCCTGCAGGCTTTTCCGCAAAAAGGGAATGCGCTTACAGTAAAGGAGTTGAAATGCGAGTATCGGCAAAACCCCTTAGGAGTCGAGGCTGCTTCGCCCCGGTTGCAATGGCAACTGAATGCCTCGCAGCGGCATGTGGTGCAAACCGCTTACCGCATTCTGGTGGCCGATAGTCCGGAGCAGCTGCAGAAGAACAAAGGCAACATCTGGGACAGCAAAAAAGTAAAGTCGAACCAGTCGATACAGGTAGCCTATGCCGGTAAAAAGCTGGAGCCGGCCAAAGCCTATTTCTGGAAAGTAATGGTGTGGGACAACAAAGGCAATGCCTCCGGCTGGAGCGAGCCTGCCCAGTGGCAAACGGGCTTGCCAACTGCCCAGGACTGGAACGGTGCCCGCTGGATTGCTTACGAAGAGCTACCTGCGGAGCGTCGCATAGTGCCTGCCCAGCATGGTAAAGGCGAAAAGACGCTGGATGAAGGAAAGAACGTTTTGCCCCTTCTGCGCAAAGAGTTTTCTGTAACAAACCCTGTAAAACGGGCAACAGTTTACGTGTCTGGCTTAGGCCATTTCGAAATGAGCCTGAATGGTGAGAAAGTAGGCGATCATTTCCTGGCCCCCGGCTGGACCGACTACGACGAACATGCCCTCTACGTAACCTACGACATAACCAAGCAGCTGCAGCAGGGAGCCAACGCAGTGGGCGTAATGCTTGGCAATGGCTTTTACCATATTCCGCGCGGTTCGCAATATCGCAAATTAACAGGCTCTTTCGGCTATCCTAAAATGATTTGCCGCCTGGTGGTGGAGTATCAGAACGGAAAAACCGAGAACATTATCAGCGACGGCTCCTGGAAAACGGCTCCCGGACCAATTACCTTTAGCAGCATTTATGGCGGTGAATTTTACGATGCAACCTTAGAGCAGGCTGGCTGGAACAAGCCGAACTTCAAAGAAAACAACACCTGGAAGCAAGCGCTACTGGTGGAGGGACCCAAACTGGAGGCGCAAACATCAACGCCTGTTAAGCTTATACAAAATTTCACGCCCATAAAAGTAACGCAGCCGGAGCCCGGTAAATGGGTATACGACCTGGGGCAGAATGCTTCGGGCATTGTAGGCATTACCGTAAAAGGCAAGAAAGGAACCTCGGTTAAAATAACGCCCGGCGAACTGCTGAACGAGCAGCAACTGGTAACGCAGAAGCACACGGGCAGCCCTTATAACTTTATGTACACCTTAAAGGGCGAAGGCACCGAAAACTGGCAGCCACGCTTCACCTATTACGGTTTCCGGTATGTGATGGTAGAAGGTGGCGTGCCCGAAGGACAGCCTAACCCACAGGGGCTGCCGGTGGTGGTAAGCCTGAAGGGCCTGCACAACACCAATGCTGCCGAGCGTGTAGGAAAATTTGCTACTTCCAAAGACTTGTTCAATAAAACAGAAAACCTGATAGACTGGGCTATCCGCAGCAACATGCAGAGTGTGTTTACCGATTGTCCGCACCGCGAGAAGCTTGGCTGGCTGGAGGAAGTGCACCTGGTGGGCAGTTCTATTAGGTACAATTACGACATCGCCAGCCTTTGCCGAAAAGCGATGCGAGATATGCAGATGGCGCAGACAAGAGATGGCCTGATTCCGAACATTGCGCCGGAGTATGTAGAGTTTGAGTTTGCCGACGGTGTTTTCAGAGACTCTCCGGAGTGGGGTAGCAATGGCATTATTCTGCCCTGGTATCTGTACCAGTGGTACGGCGATAAACAGGTGCTGGAAGAGTACTACCCTATGATGCAGCGCTACGTGGAGTACCTGAAAAGCAAATCAAAAAGCCACATTGTAGCACATGGCCTCAGCGACTGGTACGACCTGGGCCCGGAGCGGCCGGGATTTTCGCAGCAAACGCCCAATGGCGTTACCGCCACCGCCATTTACTACTACGACCTCAATATTATGAGCAAAATCGCCAACCTGCTGGGCAAGCCACAAGATGCGAAAGCGTATGAACAGTTGGGCATGGAAGTAAGAAAAGCATTTAACGACACTTTTTTTAACACAGAAACAAAGCAATATGCCACTGGCAGCCAGGCAGCTAATGCTATGGCCGTTTACATGCAGTTGGTGGAGCCGCAACACAAAAACGCGGTGGTGGAAAACATTATAAAGGACATCAGAAGCCGCGATAACAGGTTAACGGCAGGGGATGTGGGGTATCGCTACCTGCTGCGCGTACTCGATGATGCCGGCCGTTCGGATGTGATCTACGACATGAACAGCCGCACCGATGTGCCGGGTTATGGCTACCAGTTAGTACAGGGAGCCACTGCCCTTACCGAGTCGTGGCAGGCGTTGCCGAACGTGTCGAACAACCACTTAATGCTGGGGCATATCCTGGAGTGGTTCTACAGCGGCATTGGCGGCATCCGGCAGTCAGAAAATTCAATAGCTTTCAACCAGATCGAGATCCGGCCCGAGATTGTAGGCGACCTGACTTCCTCGAATGTAAGCTACAACTCGCCCTACGGCACCATCAGCACCGACTGGAAAAGAAACGGTAATACGTTTGAACTGAGCGTGGAGATACCGGCCAATACCACGGCTACTGTTCACTTACCAGCCACTGCTACAGCCCAAATTCTGGAGAGCGGCAAACCGGTAAGCGGCAATAAAGACCTGCAGCAGCTGGAGCCTCAGAACGGCCGTGCTGTGGTAAAAGTAGGTTCGGGCACTTACAGGTTCGTGGTGCAGGATGCTAATTTTGAATGAGTGAATGATTGAATCTGAACAAGTTAGAAAGTTAGTGTGGTGGTTTAGGATTGTGTTGCAGCAGGAGAGAAACTATGGCGGGCTGTTAACATTTAATATTGAAAAAAAGATTCTGCTCATTCTGATTCAGACAAAAAATACTATTTAAACAATAAGAATGATTTTTAAAAAAGTAAGCATTTTCCTCGTAGTCACAGTTCTTTCTATTTCTGCCGCATTTTCGCAGTCGGTGATAAAGGAAGTGCCACAGAGCGAAATGCAGCGGGTGTATGAGGAAGTAAAAACACCTCATAAGTATGGCTTGGTGTTAACGGCGCCAGACGATTCGAAGAAGACCGACTGCCCAACCGTTTTCCGGAAGGGAAATAAGTGGTACATGAGCTACATCGTATTTGACGGGCAAGGCTATGAAACCTGGCTGGCTGAAAGCAAAGACCTGCTCAACTGGAAAAATCTGGGCCGCATTATGTCTTTCTCACACGACAGCACACAATGGGACGCTTACCAGAAAGCTGGTTACAACGCCCTGCAGGACCACAAGTGGGGCGGAAGCTATAAGCTGAAAAAGTTCGACAATAAATACTGGATGAGCTACTTTGGTGGTAACTCCAAAGGGTACGAGCCGGTGCCACTCTCCATTGGCATGGCTTACACCAAAAAAGACCCTGGTACAGTGCATGAATGGCAGCGGCTGCCAAAGCCTGTACTTGCGCCAGGCGATCCGGATGTACGCTGGTGGGAAAACAGGGGGAAACTGTTTAAGAGCAGCGTGATCTGGGACAAAGACAAAACAACTGGTCATCCGTTTGTTATGTATTACAATGCCGTAGGCGACTCTTTAGTTGATAATAAGAAAACCCGCTGGTACGAGCGCATCGGCATGGCTGTGTCTGATGACATGGTAAACTGGAAGCGTTTTAATAACGATCCGGTGGTGCATCACCCGGTAGGTATTACCGGCGATGGCGTGGTGCAGAAAATGGGAGATGTATGGGTGATGTTCTACTTTGGTGCCTTCTGGGAAGACAGAAAAGGAGCTTTTAACCGTTTTGCGGCCTCTTATGACCTGGTAAACTGGACCGACTGGAACGGCGATAACCTGATTGAGTCGTCGGAACCTTACGATGAGCAGTATGCCCATAAATCGTTTGTGGTGAAGCATAAGGGGGTAGTGTACCACTTTTATAATGCCGTAAACAAAAAGGAGCAGCGGGGTATTGCGGTGGCAACCTCTAAAGACATGGGCAAGAGCAAACTCAGCTTTACCTCCATTCCGAAATCAGAAGCCATTAATAAATAGTTTGTGTTGTGATTAAACCTGACGGGCATTAGAACCTGTCGGGTTTTCTACATTTATACTTTATTAATTACTCACCAACATTATACATGAAAAACCTATTCATTCTGAGTTTCCTGCTTGCTTTTTTTACCGTGCAGGCGCAGCAGAAAGAAACCGAGAGAACGAAGAATTTTGATGCTGACTGGCGCTTTCATAGAGGCGATGTGCAGGGGGCAGAGCAAGCAAACTTTAACGATGCCCAATGGCGCACTGTAGACCTGCCCCACGATTGGAGCATCGAGAATCTGCCGGGCACCAACTCTCCGTTTTCACCCGATGCCATTAATGGTGTGAGTGTGGGCTTTACAGTAGGGGGCACCGGCTGGTACCGCAAAACATTTACTGTTCCTGCATCTGCCAAAGGCAAACGTATGGTGCTGGAGTTCGAAGGCGTGTATATGAATTCTGATGTGTGGCTGAACGGGCAGCACCTGGGCAATTACCCCTACGGCTACTCTACCTTCGCCTACGACATTAGCGATAAAGTAAAACCGGGGCAGCAAAACGTGCTGGCAGTTCAGGTGAAGAACGAAGGCAAAAACAGCCGCTGGTACTCCGGCTCTGGCATTTACCGCCACGTTTGGCTTAAAACCCTGGAGCCGGTGCATGTGGCGCAATGGGGAACGTATATTACCACCCCTGAAGTAAGCACGGCCTCAGCCAAAGTAAATGCGCGTACAAAAGTGCAGAACAAGACCCGCAAAGCCGAAAAAGTAAAAGTAGTGACCCGCTTTCTGGATGCCAGTGGAGCAGAAAAAGCGAAAGCAGAAACCGCACAGTCTGTACCTGCCGGTGGAGAACTGGAGTTCAGCCAGGATGCCACACTTACTTCTCCGGCATTATGGTCTTTAGAATCTCCTGCTTTATACACGGCTGTAACGGAGGTATACAGAGGAAAAAAACTCTCCGATCGCACCGAGACAAAATTTGGTGTGCGTAAACTAAGTTTCGATGCCAAAAACGGATTCCAGTTAAACGGCAAGCCTACCTTGCTGAAGGGTGGCTGTGTACACCACGACAACGGTCCGCTCGGAGCCAAGGCCTACGACAGAGCCGAGGAGCGCAAAATACAGATTCTGCAAGCCAGCGGCTATAATGCCATCCGCTGTGCCCACAACCCACCTTCGCCTGCTTTTCTGGATGCCTGCGACCGTTTAGGGATGCTGGTAATTGATGAAGCTTTTGATACCTGGCGCGAAAAAAAGAACGCCGACGATTACAATGTGTATTTCGACAAATGGTGGAAGACCGATGTTGAAGCCATGGTGCTGCGCGACCGGAACCACCCCTCTATTATAATGTGGAGCTCAGGTAACGAAATTCCAAACCGGCAGAAACCCGAAGTGGCGGCCGTTTCTAAAATGATATCGGACCACATCAGGCTGCTGGATCCTACGCGCCCCGTAACAAATGGTGTAAATGGCGTAGATCCTGATAAAGACGCTCTTTTCGCCACGCTCGATGTAGTTGGATACAATTATGCCCGCGACAAGTATGTGTCGGAGCATGAGCGTGATCCGGAGCGGGTGGTGTATGCCGCGGAGTCGTTTACGATTGAGGAATTTGAGTACTGGATGGATGTGCTTGATCATTCCTGGGTAATCGGAGACTTTGTCTGGACAGCGTTCGACCACATCGGAGAAGCCAGTATTGGGTGGTTGGGTTATAAGCAAAGCAAAGACTTTTACCCCTGGAACCTGGCCTTTGTTGGCGATATCGATATATGCGGCTGGAAACGCCCACAGTCGTATTACCGCGACGCGCTGTGGCAGGTGGGCGATAACGTTTCTATTGTTGTAGCGCCTCCAACACCTACCTTCCCCGAAACTAACCCACGGCCAGAAACCTGGGCCAACTGGAAATGGCACGACCTGGTAGCCCACTGGAACTGGAGCGGCCACGAAGGAAAACCGCTGGAAGTAAAAGTGTTTTCTTCTAATGAGGAAGTGGAGCTGTTCCTGGACGGAAAGTCGCTGGGCCGCAAACCTACGAACCGCTCTACCAGGTTCACAGCTGTTTTTGAAGTACCTTATAAAGCAGGCGAATTAAAGGCTGTCTCTTACAAAGGCGGCAAACAGGCAGCTACCTCGATGCTCCGCACAGCAGCCACACCAAAGCAAGTAAAATTAACTGCAGACAGAACCGAAATTAAAGCTGATAACCAGGACCTGAGTTACATTACGGTAGAGCTGGTAGATGCCAATGGCGCGCGTCATCCGGATGCCGATAATTTAGTGAAGTTTGAGATAGAAGGCCCCGGAACAATTGTAGGTGTAGGCAATGCGGATCCAAAGAGCCTGGAGAGTTATGTAGATCCGCAGCGGAAGGCATGGCAGGGAAGATGCCTGGTAATTGTGAAAGCTGGCGATAATGCTGGGAACATTACGTTAAAAGCCAAAGCCGAAGGTCTGGCACCAGTGCAGGTTTCGATTAAATCAGCGAAATAAGAGTAAGTACCCTTGCCCTTTCGGAGGCGCTTTTGCCTTCGGAAGGGCTTTTTCATTAGAATAATTTATTTATAGGGTAGGCGACCTTACTTATTGCTCCTCCGCTATTCCAATTATGTCATTCTGGAAGGATCTTGTGGACGAGCTGCATAGACAGTAGCTAGTAGCTTTTTGGTCCAGGTTAGCCTGGTTTTGGCGATTGCAATGACTTCGGAATGAAGATGTTCTGTTCAATTTTCATTTCATGCACCTGGCACCTGCATTCTCTTCGTAACGGCTGTTGTATGAAACCACTTTTTACAAGTCGTTATAAATCCAGTTTTCGAGTGTAAACCATATGGAAAGATATCTATATTCAACTTAACCGGACTGCTATCGCGAGTTTTCAGCCTTATCCTGTCCTCAGTGGCTCTAAGTCTCCAAAATTGCCTGCCAAAACGCCTGGTTTCGCACCAAAAGCAGCTGTGCCATTTACCTTGCCGATCACTGTCCCCTGACTTCAACTTCGGCATGCCTGCAAGAGCTAATGGCCGTACAATACTTGGTTCTGTCGGGGGAAAAATCAGGGAATGAGCCTTGTTTAAATTTGCAAAAGATATGGTGCAAAATAAGGCTTTCAGCTCGTGGCAGATATAGTTGTTATAAATGCATATAGGTAGGCTCCTTCAGATGGTATACGCTTAAACTCAAATTATTTACATAAAAACGGCCTCCAGAAGCTGTTTTGAGGTTTTTTTGCCAAGGGTTAAACCAGGCATACAGGCGGTAAGTTAGTAGATTACCCCTTATCGCAAAACCCCATTCTTGGGTGTACTTCCTAAAGTAGTACGCCCAAGAATGGGGTTTTGCTTATATGATGTACGAAGGCTCTGGTAGGCCTGCTGAAAGTAAAAATGGAAATAGATTTTTGTAAGAAGGGCTAGCTTCTTAGCTCCTGCATAACTCCTTCACCCTCTCTCACTTCTTTTATTAACAACAATTTAACAATTGAACAATTAAACCATTCAACCGCTAACAACCAGCAATTATTCGAATGAAAATGGCCTTCCGAAGGTAAAACGGCTGATCGGTGTCAAGGGTGTTTAGTGCAGTCCGATGCGGGTGGCGATCTTGTGGGCGCATTCCAGGACGACCTTGTTTGTCTCCTCCAGGGAGATGTCTTCGTTGTACTCGGTAGTCAGGATGGAGACGGCCAGCACGGCTACCACGCCGGAGCTGGCGTCGCCGATGGGGGCGACGATGTCGGTGACGCCCTTAGAGAGGTTGCTGGCCTCGCCGTGCTGCCCGGTCTCTCGGATCTGGTCCAGGAGCTGGAGGAACTTCTTCTGCTGGGCCTTGGAGTAGCTCTGGAAGAGTTCGTTCTCAGCCAGGACGGCCTGTCGCTTCTCGGGCTCGAGGTAGGCCAGCAGTACACGGCCCGAGGCGGTGAGCAGCAGGGGGAAGAGGCTCCCTTCCTCGATGGAGAGGGCGATGGGGCTCGGGCTCTTGGCCTGGTGGATGACCATGAGCTGGTTCTGGTAGAGCACGCTCAGGTGGCAGGACTGCTTGAGCATGCCGGCCAGCTGGTGCATGGGGTACTGGGCGGCGGCGCGTATCTCGTCGACGGGGGAGTGGCGGTGGGAGAGGTTGTAGAGCTTGAGCGAGAGCTTGTACTTGCCCGATATCTCCTCCCGGTTAATGTAGCCGCGTGCCTCCAGGGAGACGAGCATGCGGAAGATCTCATTAGGGTTGCGGTTAATGCCAATGGCGATCTCAGTCTGGGAGAGGGGGATGGCCTTCAGGGCCAGGTACTCAAGAATGTCGAGGCCCTTCTCCAGGGCCGGCGCCTGGTACTTGACAGCTTTTTCTGTCATGGGTGAATTACGTTAAGTTTGGTGGATAATTTTAGATAGGCCGCATATGCGAACTATTGTTCTTTAGTTTCTTTTTAAACTTAACTAAGATACTATAAATATCTCGGTTCTCGATTATTTGCCGCCATCTTATCGCATATTAAATAAACTATTGAATTAGGCACTTAAGCAATAACCATTTTATAGGGATGTGGAGGAGCGGCCACCATCCTTTTGAGGA
>NZ_VRTY01000083.1 GCF_008017455.1 Pontibacter qinzhouensis
GCCTGTATCACAAATTCGCGGCCAAGGCTGCGGGCTTGCTCAAAAAGTTCCGGCGATGTAACACCTTCTTCAAAGCTGAGCTGTGTAATGCCATAACGGTCGCGGAGATCGATCCAGAGCATGCCGCCTTTATCGCGGAGGCGTTGTACCCAACCTGTAAGTACTACTTCTTCGCCTGCAACTTCTAGTCTGAGTTCACCGCAAGTATGTGTTCGGAGCATATTTCTTATAAATTATGTAATGCAAGTACTATAACAGGTGCAAAGGTAATAATTTGTAAGATGTTGGCTTGCTAAATTGTTGATTTGTTGTAACCACTTACGTAAGCTGGTGAAGCAGAAAGACAGGCTGAAGACAAATAAATAACAAAGCCAAGAAAATTTATTAACTATATATTATTTAATTATTACCCAAACTTTAATATATTTAAAAATTAATACCTGAAAGTGCAATTATCTTACTCTTCAACGATAAGCATTTGTTTTAAAATTAGATAGCGAAGAAAAGCTGTAGCGAGCGGAAAGTCTGCAGGTGTTGTACCTTATAACACCCGCTACAGGATAATACGTCCGGTTTAAATTATTCAAATGAAAATGCCCTCCCGAAGGCATAACAGTCATTTTACTATCAAGGGTGCACACTATTAACTTTATATACATCAGAATCTTTACCTGTCAGTTAGCTTTCCTCCTTTATGCAATCAACTTTACAAACCATCCGTTTATCGCGTAAGCAAATTGTGCTGGTCCTTGGCACCATAGCGCTGCTAAACATTTTCTTTTTAACAACTACTGCATTCCTTAACTACTTCTACAACCTGACAGCAATAGAAGAACTACCTGTATTGCTGGAAAAATACATGACAGAAAATGCTGTTAGAGTATTTGCATTATTAAATTTAGGTGGTGAGAATATTATAGCTTCCTGGTACTCCTCCATGATTCTGTTAATAGCTTCAGGAGCTGCGATCTTATGTTTTAGCACCGACAATAACTATTATACAGAAGCAAGAACCCGGTTGTTAAACTTCGGATGGCTTGGTTTCAGTTTGATTTTCGCCCTGTTATCATTCGACGAAGCAGGTTCTTTTCATGAGAATATAGGTGATAGTGCAGTTTTTAGCATGTTCGGCCATGAGGCAGGTTGGATTCTCTTCATTATTCTGATTGGTCTGGTGGCAGTCTATATGGCTGGTTTTGTCTTGATCAGGGTACGTTCTGTTCCGGCTGCTTTAGCTCCGGCACTTGTTGGTATTCTGCTGTTCGCCAGTAACCCAATTCAGGAAGAAATAGAAATCAATGCGATGCAAGCAATTTCCGCTGACGAGATTTGGCAAAGGCCTACATGGCTTCTGGTAGCAGAAGAAGGCTCAGAAATCTTCGGATCGTGGTGCCTTATACTTTCGATGCTGGTATATGCAGCCAAAGGCAGCTCAAGGCTCACCCGATCAGATGCTTTGTCTACGCCAGGAATATCTTTAAATTTTGTACTGTCTGGCAGGCCTGCTATAGTAGCAATTGGTTTAGGGCTGTGCCTGTTAGGAGGTTTACTTACTGCCGTCTTACTTTTTGCAGGCCCACCAGAAGAAAATGCAGGCATACCCGAAAACTGGTTTACTAGCGCACTAGCCTTTGTGGCAGCAGGCCTCAGCCTATATTTGGCAACCAGAAACAAGCGCTACAAGTGGGGCTATCTGTCTCTATGTATTTTCTGTTTAGGGCTATCTGTTATGTATGGAACAAATATTTACCATACATTTATTTCGCTGTTAAGCATTCGGTTTGGTACTGCCATCATGACAATAACATTTGTGGTACTATGTGCTTTAACCGTATTTGTTTGGAAGGCAGCGCATCATCCGTTTACCAGAGCAGGTATTACAGGGTGGGCTCTTCTTTTTGCTTTAACAATATGGTTCAGCAACCCATACACTGCTGAATGGGGTTTTATTTCGTTGTCGCTGCTTGTTTTATCGTTGGCTGGTGCTATTACGCAAACTAAGTCAGGCGAAGAAATTGAAACGCCAATCGCACCCAAGATCTATGCTGCCGCATAACCCCTTAGCCACATAGCGTCGTCATCTTTCGGAATTTCAGCTTTAGACTGTCAAGAAACCCGTTATCTGGTTTCTGCATTACAGAAGAACCAAACCATGAATTCCGGTTGCAGAAACATACTTTAAGCTAACCTGCTACTGTAACAGCACCTCCAAATGCCAACAAAGCCACTTAACCGATGTTAAAGTGTCAAACTCAAATTATTCGAATAAAAATGCCCTTCCAAAGCATTTTAAGCTAAATTATGCCAAGGGTTGGCAAAGGTAAAACTAGCTGTAAAGCATCTCCTTAATTCGTAACCCGAGTCTGATCTCAACAAGCTACTTTCAACGTTGCACATCCGAAACTAAAACTATAACCCGCGAAGGGCACCTCTGTTATAGGTGACTTTCGCGGGTTATAGTTTTACGACTGGCTTCATAAGCCTTTAAAACGATAATTGGCCAGGATTACTTTTGGTGGCGTTTGCTTACTTAAACAGGCCTCCCAGTTTATCGCCAAGTCCTTTGGTTACTTTGTCTTTTACGCCACCACCCAGTAAGCCTATAATATCCAGTTTACTCAGGCCATCTCCGGTAACCTGGCCAGCAAACTTCTGCATCAGAAACGACACCACAAATGGCCCCACCTGCTTTGCCATCTGGTCAGGAATGCCTAATTTAGAAGTAAGGTCGCCAACATAATTCGAGATCATGCTGTTCACGACAGGGTTATCGCCTACGGCTTTTTTACCCTGCAGCAAATCCATAATGCCGCCAAAGTCGCCGTCTACAGCTTCTTTTTTCAGCCCTTCGGTCAGGTTATCTTTTGCCAGGTCTACAGAGCGGTTTGCTTTACCTGCATCCAGGTTAAACTTGCTTTGCAGCTCTCCGGTTAACTGCCCTTTTACTTGGTTAACGATTTTATCTATCATAGTTGTATTTTTATGTGTGCTGTGCTGCAGGCACTTTTTTGCGCCTGTTTCTGTTTATCTGTTTAACGGGAACCAGAAAAAGAAGATTTTAAAGCACCTGAACCAACTCCTGCGCCTCCTCCGGCCATGTTAATTAGTTTTCTATTCAGAGATATATAATTTCAAACATACTGGAGCACAATTGGCAAAGTAATTGCTCCCGCAGCTTAAAGTTTCTTCTGTTGCCTGATTTTAGAACTTTGCCTACTTTAAACCTATGAACTTCCGATATCTTGCCTTTCTGGTTATAATACTTGTTGCTGGCGCTGCCTTTGCGAACACCAAACTCAAAAAATTCAGCATCACAAAAGAAATTAGCGTAATGCTGCCCCAGGACTTTTTACCGATGCCCGACGATGGTATTGCACGAAAGTACCCGTCTACGACAAAACCACTAGCTGTTTACACAAGCCCTAATGGCCAGATAGATTTCAGCGTAACTCAGAAACGCTCACGATTTAAAGAGAACGACCTGCAAATGCTCCGTGAGTTCTACAAGGCATCGCTTACCGAAAAATTTACTAAAGTTGATTTTATAAGAGAAGAAATTGCGTCTGTTAAAGGCAAAGATCATATTATTTTTGAGTTTGTGTCTACACTCGCCGATACACGCCAAGGCAGTAACCTGGCCCCGGTGCAACGCTATAGTATAGTACAATATGCCGTACAAGGCGATCAGCTCCTGATTTTCACCTTCCATGTGCCTTTTATGCTTAAAAAAGATTGGCAACCCATAGCTCAGGAAGTTATGAGTTCTATAAAAGTAAAATAAGTCATGTAGGTTATACAAGAAAGGCCGCTCTTTTTGCAGGAGCGGCCTTTCTTGTATAACTTCGGGTAAAACAGCAGCAAAACCTATGGGAATTCTATCTATCCACAGCGACGAGTACTTTATGCAGGAGGCGTACCGGCAGGCAAAAAATGCACTGGCAGAAGGCGAAATCCCGATAGGAGCCGTTATTGTCTGCAACAACCGCGTTATTGCCAAAGCCTATAACCAGACCGAAAAGCTCAACGATGTAACAGCCCACGCCGAAATGATTGCGTTTACTGCCGCCGCAGAATACCTGGGCAACAAGTACCTGCACGACTGCACCCTATATGTAACCGTGGAGCCTTGTGTAATGTGTGCAGGGGCCAGCTACTGGGCGCAGCTAAAGCGGGTGGTGTATGGTGCCCCTGAGCCCAAGCGTGGCTACAGGCGCCTGGGCGTAAACCTGCTGCACCCCAAAACCGAGATGGTGAGCGGCATTCTAGCCCAGGAGTGTGCCGAACTCATGACAACCTTCTTTACAAGTAAAAGAAATTAACTATATTTGGAGCAGTTACTTTTGAACAAACGTACGCGCCACTATGTGCGTATGTAATGTTACACATATAAAATTCTATAAAAACTATGGCTTTTGAACTTCCACAACTTCCGTATGCTTACGATGCCCTGGAACCACATATCGATGCTCGTACCATGGAGATCCACCATACGAAGCACCACCAGGCCTATACTACTAACCTGAACAACGCTATTCAGGGAACAGACTTAGAAGGTAAGTCTATCGAAGAAATTTTAACCAGCATTCCGGCCGACAACAAAGCGGTGCGCAACAACGGCGGTGGTTTCTACAACCACAACCTGTTCTGGACTGTACTTTCTCCAAACGGAGGCGGCGAGCCTACCGGTGAGTTGGCAGATGCTATTAACTCCGCTTTCGGTTCTTTCGATCAGTTAAAAGAAAAATTCAATGCGGCTGCTGCTACGCGTTTCGGTTCAGGCTGGGCCTGGCTTTGCGTAAAAGATGGCAAGCTCGAAGTATGCTCTACTCCGAACCAGGACTCTACGCTGATGCCTTTTGCTGAAGGTTGCGGCGGACAGCCAATCCTGGGTCTGGACGTATGGGAGCACGCTTACTACCTGAACTACCAGAACCGTCGCCCTGATTACATCAGCGCGTTCTGGAACGTAGTAAACTGGGACGAAGTAACCAGACGCTTCAACGAAGCAAAGTAATTTTGTTAGATTGTAGATGCTAGAAGCTAGATTTTAGACATCTTATTCTAATTCTACAAAGCCCTACCCGTAACGGTGGGGCTTTTTTTAGACACAGGATTTTCTACAGTTCTAACTCTTGATCATCAGCAGGAATAGACCATTTAATCCCGAATTTCAATACAGCGCAACTTTTACATCTGTTACTTTGTGATGCTAACAAACGAACAGCAAAACCAGGAGCTAAACTTATTAGAGCACAAACAAATTAAACCAATCCTACTCCTGCTTCATAAAAAGTCCTGTGTCCTGTGTCTTTAAGAAAAACCCTTTGCCCCTTCCCCGGAAAATGAACAAATTAGCGCTTGCATAAACCTGCTGCTGCCAGATGCTGTTCAACTCCTTTGAGTTTCTTATCTTTTTTCCTGTTGTAATTACGCTCTACTACCTGTTGCCGCATCGCCTCCGGTGGGCGCTGCTGCTGCTGGCCAGCTACGTTTTCTACATGTTCTGGCGCGTAGACTATGCCTTGCTCCTGGCACTCTCTACCCTCATCGACTATGCCTGCGCTCTTATGATGGGAAAGCACGCTGAAGAGCAGCGGCAGAAGCGAAAGCCCTGGCTCTGGTTCAGCATGCTCTCCAACCTGGGTATTCTCTTCACTTTTAAGTACTTTAATTTCTTTGCTGGTGCAGCACAGGACTTGGCGCAGTTGCTGGGGGTACAGTATGCCACGCCTGCCTTTGAACTGCTGCTGCCCATCGGTATCTCCTTCTACACCTTCCAGACCATGAGCTACAGCATCGATGTATACTATGGCCGGATAAAACCAGAGAAACACCTGGGTATTTTCGCTCTCTTTGTCACCTTTTTTCCGCAGCTGGTGGCCGGGCCTATCGAGCGGGCAGGCAACCTGCTGGGACAGCTCCGCCAAAGGCACGAATTTAACTATCGCCAGGTAACAGACGGGCTTAAGCTGATGGCCTGGGGACTGTTTAAGAAAGTAGTCATTGCCGACCGGTTGGCGCTTATGGTGAACCAGGTCTACGGCAACCCTACCGACTACGAAGGCCTGCCGCTGCTCATAGCCACCGTCTTCTTCGCCTTCCAGATCTACTGCGACTTCTCGGGCTACTCCGACATGGCCATCGGGGCGGCGCAGGTGATGGGCTTCCGACTCATAGAGAATTTCCGCAGGCCCTATTTCTCCAAATCCGTCCGCGAGTTCTGGAGCCGCTGGCACATCTCCCTCTCCACCTGGTTCCGCGATTACCTCTATATTCCGTTGGGAGGCAACCGTGTAGCGAAATGGCGCTGGTACTACAATCTGTTCATCACCTTTGTGGTGAGCGGCCTCTGGCACGGTGCCAACTGGACCTTTCTGGTGTGGGGGGCGCTGCACGGGTTTTACCTGGTGCTGGAAGCAGCACTGGCAACCCGGCGCCAAGCAAATTATTCTAATGAAAACAGCCTTCCGAAGCTTCAAAGCCTATTACGCACCCTAGGCACCTTTGCGTTGGTGTGCCTGGGCTGGGTCTTTTTTAGGGCCGAAACGCTCACCGATGCCACCTATATCATCACTCATAATATTTCGGGGCTTGGCACTAGCCTGCACATTCTCCTGAACCGCGACCATGTTTTGCACCACCAGTACGCTTACTTGGGGTACTCGGGATCTACGTTTGCGTTGACGTTGCTGCTGCTGGGTTTATTGCTGGCAGTGGAGCTGGTGCAAAGCCGAATCTCACTTAGAGGACGCTTAGCCGCGGCACCGGTTTATGTCAGGTGGTCGGTGTATAACCTGGCGGTGGTAGCACTGGTTTTACTGGGGATTTTCTCAGACACTGAGTTCATATATTTTCAGTTCTGACCCATGAAAAAGCTACTCCTGCGAATCTTGCTGTTCCTGTTTACACTGCCGGTAACGTACCTGCTGGTAATTGCCTTCCTGACTTTTACGAACCTGCACAACCTGTTTAATGTACGCCTGAACCCTGCGGGAACTGGAAGTACGATGATCAGGGTTCAGGAAGCTGCACAAACCGGAGCCGTAGATTTTCTGTTTATCGGCTCCTCCCATGCCTACAGAGGGTTCGATCCACGTGTTTTTGCCGGGGCAGGCTACAGTTCCTTTAACCTTGGCACCACCGCCCAAAGCCCGATTAACTCGTATTACCTGCTGCAGGAGCACCTCCCCCACCTGCGACCAAAGTACTTGGTTATGGAAGTGTACTGGGAGGTACTGCAGGAAACAGGGGCAGAAGCCAGTATAGATCTGCTTTCGAATGCACCACTTAACAGAACCATGGCAGAGATGGCAGTGGCCGCCAAAGATGTGAGTATTTTTAACACCCTTGTCGCCTCAGCCATAAGGAGGTGGCAGACGCCACTCAGGCAGATAACACCTACCCACAATGAGGCCGAAGAGACGTATGTGGCAGGCGGTTTTGTATCTACTAACTACACTAAGCAGCAAACAAACCTGAACAAGCTCAAACCCACCGAAGCAAAGCTTAACTCAGAACAATTGGCGTATCTGGAGCAAATTATACAACTTGCCAGACAGCACGACGCAATACCCATTTTCGTTATCGCTCCGGTTACGAAAGAGCTGAAAGCTACCGTACAAAACTATAGTTCCTTCAAGGAGGAATTATTATCTCTCCTAAAAAACCACCATGCGCCACTCCTGGATTTCAATAATGGTGAATATGATCTGAACCTTTCCTCCAAAACCGATTTTTACGACCACCACCACCTGACTCAGACAGGTGTCACGAAATTTAACTCGTTTTTTATAAAAACGCTGCAAACTGAGGAGCTTCTTATTTATTAGAAAAAAATTCAAAATCAGAAGGAGGCAACTCAAAAACATTGTGTGGACAAAGACCTTTGGACTGACCTTACCCTAAGCAGAAAACAGTTAAAAACGCCGCTGGAAGGGCAAATGCATTAGAATAATTTGATTGTTGATTGCTACATTGTTGAATAGTTGAATTTGGAACTGCATCTAAACTGTGCATAGTTTAGATGCACGCGCTTTTTATCTGAGTTTGTTTCCGGCGAACCTCGCTGCTATAACACCAGCTGCTATACTACCTTTGCCTACTTCAAAACCGGAATTTTATATTCCTCTCAAATTTTAGTAATATAGTCAGCTGATTTAGCTGCTGCCCCTATGGAAATATTTTTGCTTTTGCTGCTTGTAGTGATGGTCTTGTGGTTCGGGAACCAACTCTTAACTAAAGTTGGAAATCAATCGCAGGAGATAAGGTTTCTAAATGAAGAAATACAAAAGCTGCGGGAGCAAGTGAAGGAGCAGCGCAAGGTTACTCCTTCAGAAGTGCCTCCACTAGTAGCACAGCCTATAGCGGCACCAGTGCCTCCACGGCCTATTGCTACACCACCGCCACCTATACCAAAACCTGCTCCTGTTCCCAGAGAGCAGCCGCTACAGGAGCCGGCAATTCCTAGTGTACCCGTACCGGTTCCGCCTATGGCAGCCTTTACCACTGCTGTCCCCCCTTCCGAAACAGTAGAAGCACCTGTAGAAACAGCTTCTGAGAGCATCTTCTCGAACTTCAGAAAAAACCTCGATTGGGAAAAATTTATCGGAGAAAACCTCATCAACAAACTAGGCATTGCAATTCTGGTGCTTGGCATCGGTTTTTTTGTGAAATATGCCATAGATCAGGACTGGATAAACGAGGTAGGGCGCGTGGCTATTGGCATTCTGGCAGGCGGCGCATTGCTGGGAGTGGCGCATCGGCTGCGGAAAGATTACAAAGCCTTTAGCTCGGTGCTGGTAGGCGGAGGCATGGCGGTGCTGTATTTTACTATTGCCATTGCCTTTCATGAGTACCAGTTGTTTAGCCAAACAGTGGCGTTCCTGATTATGGTCGTTATAACAGGCTTCACTATTTTTCTGGCGGTGGCTTACGACCGCATGGAGCTGGCGGTGCTGGCGCTGATTGGCGGTTTCGGCAGTCCGTTTATGATCAGCACCGGCGAAGGCAATTATGTGGTGCTCTTCACGTTTGTGCTCACCCTGAACCTGGGTATACTGGTGCTGGCCTATTTTAAAAAGTGGAACCTGCTCAATATAATTGCTTACGTTTTTACCATTATTCTTTACAGCGGCTGGCTCACCACACGCGTAGTAGGCGAGGCAGATCCGCCGTACACGGGGGCGCTGGTGTTTGCCACTATTTTCTACCTCGTGTTTTTCCTGATGAACATCATCAACAACCTGCGGGAGCAGCGTAAATTTACGGCACCAGAAATAATGATGCTGCTCAGCAACACCTTTCTTTATTACTCGGCGGGCATGTATGTGCTGCAGCAGGTGGCCGAAGGTGCCTATCAGGGTTTATTTACGGCGGCTATCGCTGTGTTTAACTTCGGATTTGCCTACCTGCTTTACCAGAACCAGAAGGCAGACCGCAACCTGGTGTACCTGCTCATCGGGTTGGTGCTCACCTTCCTCAGTCTGGCGGCTCCGGTGCAGCTGGAGGGCAATTATATTACGCTTTTCTGGGCGCTGGAGGCTGTGCTGCTGCTATGGCTTTCGCAGCGGTCGGGTATCGCCTTAATTAGAGTAGCATCGGTGGTGGTGCTGGCGCTTATGTTCGGCAGCCTGCTCATAGACTGGACAGAGTACAACGCCAGCTACACAGTACCTCTCCGCATCGTGTTCAACAAGCTGTTTGTAACGGGTCTGGTGGCAGTGTCTGCCCTGGCTGCTACGCTCTGGCTCTTGCGTCAGGAGACAGAACTGGTGCTGATCCGGATGTTGCCAGTTCCTGACTATCGTGCCATGGTGGGAGTGCTACTGGTCATCTGCCTCTACCTGACGCTGCTGCTCGAACTCCGCTACCAGCTTATCCGCTACGAGCAGCCCTACAGCACCACCACATTTATATTAGCTTTCTATAATTACCTGTTCCTGGTGGGACTGCTCCTGTTCTCGAAGCGGCTGTACCTGCAGCAACTCACCAACGCCATTACCGGGCTGGCAGTTCTGGCCATCGTGCTGTACCTGGCGCTGCTGCACCCCACCACCATGCTTGCCCGCGATTTGTACCTCACAGAGCCCGGCCAGAAACTGAGCAGCTTTACCTGGCACTACCTGCCCCTGGTGCTGGTGGTGGTGCTCATGGCGCTCGTGCTCCGGCTGGTGCACCAGCAACTTGGGTTTAAAAGCAAAATCGGCAAAGTTGCCTTGTGGTTTATGAGTTTTGTAGCAGTATTTATTTTAAGTGCTGAACTGGAGCACCTGGCGCTACTTAGCAGCTACAGCCCCGGCAGCACCTTAGCTGCACAGCTTGCCCAGATCCGAAAAATCGGGTTTGCCATTCTTTGGGGTATCTGCTCCTTTGCCTTCATGAGCATCGGGATGTCTTACAAACTAAAAACATTGCGCATCATTTCCCTCAGCCTCTTCTTCTTAACCCTGCTCAAGCTGTTCCTCTTCGATATAAGGGGCATTTCGGAAGGCGGTAAGATTGCGGCCTTCATCTGTTTGGGTATTATACTGCTGGTGGTGTCGTTTATGTACCAGAAGCTGAAAGTGTTAATTTTGGAGGATGATGCCAACGCTGCCACCGTTTTACCAGACACACCCGCCGATGCGCCTCAGCTTTAAGCTACTGCTCCTGCAGGTGCTTTGGCTCACCTGCCTTGTACCCACTAAAGCGCAGGATTACAAATGGCAGGCACCTGTTCCGGCTCCTGCGCAGAACGGCTACCACAGTCTGCTGCTCCCTCCCGATATTACAGGGCGGCTGCAACATAACCTGGCCGACATCCGATTATATGATGCGGCCGGGAAAGAGGTGCCTTACCTGCTGCGAACCGAAGAGCCGGTGCAGTACCGGAAGCTGTTCCGGCCTTATAAAACGGTTTCGTATACCCACCGCACTGGCTGCTGCTCCGAACTCATTATCGAAAACCAGGAGCAAAGGAAAATCAACAACATCAGCCTGCTGATCCGCAATGCGGATGTGCAAAAGCAGGTGGCGCTCAGCGGCAGCGATAACCGGCAAGACTGGTATGTGCTTAAGGCCAAGGATGTGCTCTATGCCATCGAAAACACTCAGGGCACCACAGAAGTAAAGCTGCTTAACTTTCCGCTAAACGATTATAAGTACCTCCGGCTCGTGCTCAACGACTCCAGCAGTGCCCCCTTGAACATTGTAAATGCCGGCTACTACGACACCCACTCCGAAAACGGAAAATACACCCTTATTCCGCAGCAATCTATTTCGCGAACCGATAGCGCCGCTACCCAGAAAACGCACCTGCACCTGCAGTTTCCGCAACCGGTGTACCCCGAGCGGCTGGAGCTGGAAATAAATTCGCCATCGTTGTACTACCGCCCTGCCCGCCTCCTGACCGAAGCCGAAAGCAGCACGAACAGGCGGCGTGGCTTGTTCCGGAAACAAAAACGAAGACGTGTTAAATCAGTTGCCTCACTGCCCTTTACGCTCACCTCCAACACACTTGCCACCGTGGAGCTGCCACGCCGGCAAGCAGAGGAACTGGTTATAGAGATAGACAACGGCGACAACGCTCCGCTGGATATTACCTCCGTAAAAGCGTACCAGCTCAACCGCTACCTGGTAGCCAACCTGGAAGCCGGAAAATCTTATTTGCTAAGGTTCGGAGATGAAAACAGGGCTGCACCCGTTTACGAGTTGCAGCATTTCGAAGCGGATATACCAACAGATGTGCCGGTGCTGGAGCCAGAAGCAGCTAGCCCTATAACAACTGCACCAAAAGCTAAAAAAGCTCCAAGTTCTAACATCCTGATTTGGGTAGCGCTGGCTGTTGTGTTAGCTGGCTTAGGTCTTATGACGGTGCGGCTCCTGAATGAGATGAAGAAAAGTAGATGATGAAATTAGCTCTTCATGGGGCAAGCGTCTTCGCTTAATCTTTTCTTTTTACTAATATGAAAAAGCACAGTCACCGGGTTCTGCCTCCTGACAGCCCCATATTTTGCACGAAAATTGGCTCCCACAGGCAAAACTGAAGTTCGAGATAGTAGTTCTCAGATTTAGCTTCTGTATCGGCTAAAGGCTTTCCGGTATACCCTTGACCTTATTTCCCAAAAAAACCTTTGGAAGGTGTTTTTCATTAGAATAATTGCTGCGACTATATAACTGCACCCGGCATAGTTTCTAACTCGGACCTTTAATATCAGATAGTCTTCAACTGCCTTTGCTTCATAGAAGCAAAATGCACGCATTGCCAGTACCCGGAAGTTGCCTCTCCCATTACAGCTATTTTCGCTGCTGCTGGCAGCTAGGTTGTCCACAGATTATCGAATAGTCGGAGACTACGCCCAGCGCCGGGAGCTATTACTGCTTTGATGTTCTTAAGTGCCGAACTTATAAGCTGCAAAATAGGATGCCGAAAACTACTGCGCCTGCTGGTTTGCCTTGTAAGTAGCCACGCCGGCATCCAGAAACTTCACGAAGTTCTCCACGCTCAGGTCGTAGGCGATGGGTTTTACCAGCACGTTTTCGTTCTCGTCCATCAGCACGTAGTAGGGCTGTGCGTTTACATTGAACTTTGTGATCTGGTAATCTGCGAATTTCTTGCCGATGGTTTTCTTTTCTTTGTTGTCGTAGCTGCTGGTGTACCACTCCTGTTGCGGCAGTTCCGTTCTGTCGTCAACATAGAGGGCGACAATTACAAAATTCTCCTGCAACCTCCGCAGCACCTCCGGGTCGGACCAAACGTTGGCTTCCATTTCGCGGCAGTTTACGCAGCCGTGGCCGGTGAAGTCGATAAAGATGGGCTTGCTTTGCGCTGCAGCACATTCCTTTGCCTGCTCCAGGTCGTAGTAGCCCTGCAACCCGTGCGGCAGCGACAGGAAATCAGCATACTTAGGCGGCTCACATATTTGGTTAGTAGATACTGCTGCTGTACTTCCACCTCTTTGCCGGATCAGGGCGTTCAGGTCGAAGTCGTGCGTGGACTGTGGCGGCAGGTAACCCGCCAAGGCTTTAAGCGGCGCACCAAACAACCCTGGAATCAGGTAGACCACAAAACCAAAGGTGGCGATGGCGAGGAACAGGCGCGGCACCCCCAGGTAAGGCAAATCAGAATCGTGTGAGAACTTGAGCTTACCCAGCAGGTAAAAGCCCATCAGCGTAAAAATAACGATCCAGAGCGCCAGGTAAATGTCGCGGTCCAGGATGCCCCAATGGTACACCTGGTCGGCAATGCTTAAGAACTTAAGCGCCAGCGCCAGCTCCAGAAAACCCAGCACCACTTTCACAGAATTTAGCCAGCCACCAGACTTAGGCAAACTGCTTAACCACGACGGGAAAATAGCAAACAAGGTAAAGGGCAAGGCAAAAGCCAGCGAAAAACCGAACATGCCCATTACAGGGCGAACCGTTTCGCCACCTGCCGAGGCTACCAGTATACTGCCTACAATGGGGCCAGTACAGGAGAAGGAAACCAGCACCAGCGTAAAAGCCATAAAAAACACTCCGACCATACCGCCTCTGTCGGCCTGAGCATCTACTTTGGTCAGGAAAGAACTCGGCAGTGTAATTTCGAACAGCCCGAAAAACGACATGGCGAAAATGATGAACACCGCGAAGAACAGCAGGTTAGGCAACCAATGCGTGCTGATAAAATTGGCACCATCTGCCCCAAACAGTTTGGCTACTACGGTGCCTATAAGTGTGTAAATAGCAATAATAGACAAACCATAAATGCCAGCTTTGAATATACCCTGCCTCCGGCTGTCGCCGCTACTGGTAAAGAAACTCACCGTCATCGGGATCATCGGGAATACGCATGGAGTGAGCAGGGCGCCTAAACCGAATATAAAGGCTACCAGAAAAAACGCCCACAAACCGCCTGCTTCTGCCTCTTCGCCAGGCGTATAGCCTTGTAGCGGTGCTGGTGCCGGTGTTTCTGTGGAGGCGGCTGCTATTTGTGTTGCAGTATCGGTGGTGGTAGCGGAGCTTAAGGCTGTTGTGTCTTGTGGTTGCTCCTCCTGCTCCAGGGTGGCACTAGCTCCGGCAGGGGCTTGTGCGGCCCCTGTCGGAGCTAGTGGCTGCTGGCGTGCTTCTGCCGGGGCAGTGGTGGCAGGTGTTGTACCGGGTGCCGGCGCGACAGCGGCTGTTACCTGAATCTGGCTGGTGTTAAACGTAAATTCGTCGTCGAAAGGAATACACTTGCCGCTTATATCGGTGCACACCTGGTATTCGTAAGTTCCTTTAACAAGCAGGCCGGGCTGCTGCACTTTTACCTTCTGCCTAAACTGCGCTGTGCCTGTAAAATAGGTGTACTCGCCATCCCAGAGATCATCGTATTTCTTTTTAGGGTTAACCGGCTTAATTTTGCCTACCAATTCGTAAGAGGGGTGCTTGGCGAACTTAAACTCCGTTACCATCGGCCCCAGGTCCGGGTCAAAATCGGAGGAATAGAGGTACCAGTCTTTGTCGATGCGGACGTTAAAGATAAGTTCGACCTCCTCTCCTACCGCCACCTGCTTTTTAGAGACATCGTAGCTCCAGGTGGCAGGCTTCAGCACCTGTGCCTGCGCAGGCAACAACAAATTAAGCAGAAACAGCAGTGGCAGGAACTGCCGTAGTAACAATGGTATGTTCATGTATTGGGTTATAGTTATAGCTTTTACCGCGCCCGTGTCACCAGGAGCTTTGTACCACTCGTGGCCCGGTGCACTACCTGAAACAACAGCAAATCGCAACTTGTTCGAAGGGTTCCGCAAAAGTACGGATTTTGCGGCAAAGCGACATGCTTCGGGTGCCGCCGCGAAAACCTGCTCTCTTGTAGTAACGCAGCAAGAACTAAACATCTTATTTAGATGTTGCTACATATTTTTTTACGGTACAACCAGCTTGCTGCCTGGCCTCCCAAAAGGTGCTGGCAAGCAGGTGCCCTTTACCAGGCTCTCCAGACAGTTTACCCAGGTTTGGGTGCTGCTTACGTACAAGCTCCCTATAAATTTAGGGCTCAGCCATACTTTACCGAAAATAATGTATATATTTCTTACAAGCTAAGAGCAACAGTAGCAGCAATTTGCAGCAAAAACAGGTTCAATTCTGTGCTGCTACCCGGGCATCTGTTCAGGCTTAAACTAATTGTAACTAATATGATTTAAATATAGCATTCCTTCCAAGACACGCTTCAGTATAGGCTTGTAAGCTGTTTCCAAAAGAGGTGACGTACATTAACCAGATAGTCTCCCTCAGCCGGATGCCAACGAGTTGTTAAAAACCGTTTAAGCACCCACAGCGAAGTCAACTACTGATTTCCTGCCTAGTGTCTCACAGTAAAAAGGCGCCTTAGGGCGTCTTTTTAATTTTACCCAATGCCAATACATGTGCCGCAGCAACTACCCTTGGCAAAAAAACGCAATAAACTCTTTGGAAGTGCAGTTTCATTAGAATAATCCGGGCTGCCTGCCTTTTTATTTAGTTTTGCTAGAGGCTGGCGATAATGGCATGTCAGGACCACAAAACCTCAGCTTACCAGCCGCCAGAACAAGGCAGGTTCAGAAATAAAACACTGAAAAAGGCCCTTCTTCGCTGCTGGCAGGCTGCCTGGCTTCTTTTAAAATTCAAATCGCATACACTTCTAGTAAAAGCACGTATTTTAGTTAATTTTACAGCTTTACCAGCGCCTACTACAGCTGATACACCTCTATGGTCTTAGACATTTTTATAACGATACTGCTTGTTGCCCTTAACGGCTTCTTTGTTGCAGCCGAATTTGCCATTGTTAAAGTACGATCTTCACAGATAGAGCTGCGCGCCCAAAGCGGCAACACCCTGGCAAAACTGGCTCAGAACATGCTCTCGCACCTCGATGCTTACCTGTCGGCAACGCAGTTGGGTATTACGCTGGCATCGCTTGGCCTGGGCTGGATTGGCGAAAGCGTGGTATCGCAGATTATTATTAACATAATGGAAACCTTTGGCTATGGCGGCAGCCCGGAACTGGCACATAAAATAGCCTTACCCATTGCTTTTGCTTTAATTACAGTGCTGCACATTGTATTCGGCGAACTTGCTCCTAAGTCGCTGGCTATACAACGGTCTGAGTCTACGGCGCTGGCGGTGGCGGTGCCGATGCAATTCTTCTATTTTATTTTCAGGCCATTTATCTGGTTGCTGAACGGCTTCTCCAACTTTATACTTAGGGCCATCGGCATCAGGCCGCTGCATGGGGCAGAGGTGCACACAGCCGAGGAGCTGCGGCTGCTGTTTGAGCAGAGTATGGAAGGCGGTGTAATACAAGATTCGCAGCACGAATTGATTGAAAACGTATTTCAGTTTAACGAGCGCATGGTGAAGCAAATACTGGTGCCACGCACTAAAATGGTGGCTGTAGATATTAACATGCCGGTAGAGGAACTGATGGAGGTTATCTTTAACGAGGGCTACTCCAGGCTACCGGTTTACAATGGCAACATCGATAATATAGTTGGTGTGCTCTATGTAAAAGATATCCTGACGCTGTTGCGGCTCAAAGAACCGATCGTGCTCTCCAAGCTCCTCCGACAGGCTTACTTCGTGCCTGAAACCAAGAAGATCAGTCGCTTGCTGAAGCAGTTCCAGAAGCGCCACATGCACATGGCCATTGCCACCGATGAGTTTGGCGGTGTGTCGGGCATTGTGACTATAGAAGATATTATTGAAGAGCTGGTAGGCGAAATTCAGGATGAGTATGATGAAGAAGTGCCGATTGTGGAGCAGCTTGGCGATTATGAGTACAAAGTAAACGCCTCTGCTTCTATTACTGATGCAAACGACTACCTGCCGTACCCGCTCCCTGAAGGAGAAGATTATGAAACCGTGGGAGGCCTGATTAACATGATTTACGGCCAGATACCCGAAGACATAAACGACATGGCTATTTTTAACCAATACGAAGTAAGCGTGCTCGAAAAATCGGAGCGGAAGGTGGAGTACGTGCAGCTGAAGGTGCGGGAAGAGATGCAGGAAAAATCGGTTAATGAGTAGGTCTAAAACCGCAAACGATCTTTTAAAGGTTTTGCCCCATGATCAGGCCTTACACACCCACCGACAACGAGTTCCTGCTTGAGCTTTTACGGTGCAATACGCCTGCCTTTTTCGCTCCTTCTGAAGAGCAGGACTTTGTAGAGTACCTGGCGCACCATGCCCAATTTTACTTTGTGGTAGAAGAAGCCGGAAAGATACTTGGTTCCGGTGGTTTTAACTGGTTTGATGATGGTAGAATAGCCCGTATATCCTGGGACATCATCCATCCTGATTTTCAGGGAAAGGGCATTGGCAAAGAGCTTACCTTGTTCCGGCTGAACGAGATCAGGAAAAATCCGGCTGTCCGGTTGATCGTTGTCCGGACGACGCAGCTGGTATTCCCGTTTTACCAGAAGCTTGGGTTTAGTTTAGAAAAGACTGAAAAAGACTTCTGGGCCGAAGGCTTTGACCTGTACCAGCTAAAGCTTGAGATTTCTGCACATTCTGGCATAAAACAATAAAAAGCTGCCCCTGTACAAGAGGCAGCTTTTTATTGTTTTATAACTCACGTAAAATGACTTATTTACTTAAACCGGGCCGGTAAACCAGCTGCTGTACATAACATATTTGTCTGCCAGTTTTTCTAGGCCTTCTTCCTGTTCATCGCTTATCTGCTTTACCTTTTTGGCCGGAATACCGGCATAAATAAAACCAGACTCGCAGATGGTGTTCTCCAGCACAATGGCACCTGCCGCTATAATGCAGTTGCGCTGCACCAGTGCATTATCCATTACAATAGCGCCCATACCAATAAGCACGTTGTCTTCTATAACACAGCCGTGCACAATGGCCTTGTGCCCAATAGAAACGTTGTTGCCTACAAAGGTAGCGGCTTTCTCGTAGGTGCAATGAATAACAACGCCATCCTGAATATTGGTTTTATCTCCGATCCGGATACTGTTTACATCTCCTCTGATGACAGCATTGAACCAAACGGAGCACTCGTTACCCAATATTACATCTCCTACTAATGTGGCGTTTTCAGCTATAAAGCAACCATTGCCCATTTGGGGCTTTTTACCTTTCACAGGAAGTATTACTGGCATATCAACTACATTTAAACTTTTTTAAAATACCCACAGTGGGTATTAGCAAACAATTAAAACTAAAAGAGTGCCGTAACTCGCAATAATTGCCAGCCTGGGCCTCTTTAAAATAAATTGCAGCAGTTCTTAGTTGCCCAAGGCCACCAGGAACTGCTGCAACAACTCTGTAACGAATTATCTTACTGAAAACTTGTAAACAGAAGTAGTTTTATACGTTTGCCCCGGATTTAGTTGGGTAGACGGGAACTTAGGCTGGTTCGGAGAATCTGGGAAGTGCTGCGTCTCCAGGCAGAAAGCAGATCTATGATCATCTTTTACACCGGTTTTCAGGGTGTTTTTGCCTTCCATGAAGTTGCCGCCATAAAACTGCAAGCCAGGTTCCTCGGTAAACACCTCCATTACAATGCCGCTCTGGTCGCCCACAACGGTTGCTGCTTTGGTCATGCCGCCGCCCTGGGCAGTGTTCAGTACAAAGTTATGATCGTAGCCTTTTCCGAAGTTCAGCTGCTCGTGTTCCTGCTCTATTCGCTCGCCTATTTTGGTTGGTTCTCTAAAGTCGAACGGAGTGCCTTCTACAGGGGCAAGCTCGCCTGTCGGAATCAGGGTTTCGTCTACTGGTGTGTAGCGATCTGCATTAATCTGCAACAGGTGGTTGTTAATGGTGCCGCTGCCTTCGCCATTCAGGTTAAAGAAGGCGTGGTTTGTCAGGTTCACGATGGTCTTTTTGTCTGTAGTAGCCTCGTAGTCAATTTTCAGCTCGTTGTCGTCGGTGAGGGTGTAGGTTACTTTTACGTTCAGGTTGCCGGGGTAGCCTTCTTCCATGTCTTTGGAGAGGTACGTCAGCTCCAGTGTTTTATCATCTACCTGGCGGGCATCCCAAACCACGCGCGAGTAACCGGTGTCGCCGCCGTGCAAGTGGTTCTGGTCGTTGTTGGTGGCCAGTTTGTATTCAGTGTTGTCTATTTTAAATCTGCCTTTGGCAATGCGGTTGCCGTAGCGGCCAATAGTGGCACCAAAAAAGGTGTCGGAGCCTTTGGTAAACGAATCTACATCGCCAAAGCCAATGACTACATCTCGCATGTTGCCGTCTTTATCGGGTACCAACAGGCTGATAAGGCGCCCTCCGTAGTTGCTGATGGCAGCTTGTGCGTTGTTTTTGTTTTTCAGGATGAACAGATCGGTCTCTTTGCCATCTATGGTTTTCTGAAACTCAGACCGGGCAGGTAAGGTAGCCTGCTGGCTGCTGGTAGTTGTTTTGGTAGCGGCTGTTTCTTCGGTAGAGGATGTCTGGTTACAGGCTCCCAGAGAGAGCATACCGCCACAGAGCAATGCCAAAGGTAATCGGGTGTTAATTTTCATATTATAGTCTTATTTCCTTTAAAGATGAATATATGGTAAGGCCTTCGCCTAATTCAAAATTACAAATTCATTTATATTAAGTTTTGATAAAGATGATTTTGCCCTAGGGCTGCGCCAAATTAAAAATTAGAAATTAAAGATTATGCTGGCCCGCGCGTCCTCACTTGTAACGATTATTCCGCTGCCTCTGGCCGCTTTGAAGCACTTTTGCAGGTAGCATAATTCTATAAATTAAATTGGAAGAACACTAGTTATGGAAGCCAGCAAACTGCTTTATAAGCGAGAATTGCTACTGTTTTCTCTTCAAGGCTAAGAACTTATAGTAGTTTCTCTCTGCCTCTCCTCCACCTATTCCATTTAAAAATTTAACATTTTAGCTAAGTTCCAATCAACAACTAACAATCAGTCAAATTATTCTAATGAAAAAGGCCCTCAGAAGCAAATTATGGCATTTTGTGCCAAGGGCCGGCATAGTGGCACTGCAAAACAGCAATAACGGCCGAAATGCCTGCCACTGTACAAAACTCCCGGAAAAATAATTTATTCCCTGGTTTCCAGTACCGGCCAGCCATCTTTGGTCCAGCTCAGTTTCTCGATGCGCAGTTTTGGGGCTCCGTTGGCGCTGGCATCGTAGCCATGAAAAACCAGGTAGTCGGTGCCATCGAAGTTATAAACTGAATTGTGCCCTACGCCGTGCCAGCTTTCGTCTCCTTCAAGCACCAGCGTGCCGCCTGCTTTGTTTAGCGGAATTCCCTCTTTATCTACATAAGGGCCGGGTATTTTTTTAGATCGGCCTACAATCATTTTATAGGAGCTGTTTACGCCTTTGCAGCAGTAGTCTATGGAGGCGAAGAGGTAGTAGTACTTTCCTTTCTGAAAAATAAAAGGTGCCTCTATGGCATTGCCACCTGCATCTACGGGGTTATTGTCGATGGAGGGAGGATTAGGTGCCGACGGATCTTTTTTGCGGCTGGCAATAGTTAGCAGGTTGTCCGGGTTCTCAGCTATGCTTTTTCTGTCTTTGCTCAGCTTCACCAGTTTCAGGCCATCCCAGAAAGAGCCGAAACTCATATAGGCTGTCCCCTTTTTATCGGCAATGATGTGCGGATCTATGGCGTTCCAGTTCGTTTTGCCGGGGTACGACTGAATAACGCGGCCATGGTCGGTCCACTTGTAGTTCGGATCTTCGGGGTTCAGGGTCGGGTTTGTGGCCAAACCAATTGCCGAGGTGTTTTTACCGAAAGCCGATACCGAGTAGTACAGGTAATACTGGCCCTTGTAATAACTGATATCGGGTGCCCAAATATGATTTTTGAAACCCGGTATGGTGTCTACGGCCCATTGTGGCGCTGTTTCAAACACCGGTTTTTCCATTCGCCAGTTCTTCAGATCACTCGACGACCAGATAGAAATGCCATGCCCGGTGCTGAACAGGTAAAAACGGTCGCCGTGCTTTGCCATAACAGGGTCATGCGTCACAATGTCTTGCCGGGTTTCGCCCACTTGTTGCCTTCCTCCCTGCGCCTGCACCTGCAGACAAGTACCTGCCAGCAGGAAGATCAGCAGCAGACTTTTTAATTTCAACTTCATTGTCATGTTCCCTTCATTTTTTGTTTGTCTGGATCAGAAAACCCGACAAACCGATATACTTTTCTTTACAAATAATTCAAATGAAAATAGCCTTCAGAAGACTTTATTAGATTTTAGATACCAGACTTTAGATAATAGATTTTTCCTGAAACTGGTTTTCAACCTTCTCTCTGCTTAACCCACAAGACGCTGCGAGGTCTTTCAGACTTTCTCAATTCAACCATTTAACAATCAGCAGCCAAATTTTTCTAAAACACCATCACAAAGCCGCCATTTGGTTTCAGGATAACTTCCTGCGTTTTATTGGCAGAAAGGTCTACCGTGTTGTTCTGGAACGAAGCCTTTTCTTTGCCATCGGTTATAAACTCGCCTTTTGTCTTCTTTATGAAAGAGAGATCGAGCTGTAGTTTTTTTTCAGAATTTTCTCCGTTAATGCCGGCTACATACCAGCGGTCTCCTGCCTTACGTGCTATTACAGCCAGTTTTCCGGGGTAGCCATCTACAAAGCGGCTATCGTCCCAAACGGCAGGCACCTGCCGCATAAAGTCTTTTACATAAGCTGGCACCGTTTTCATGCCCTGCGGAGTATCGGCGTAGTGCTGTATGCCCGACAAAAACACCACCGACAGCGCCAGTTCATGCCCAACAGTCGTTCTTCTGTTGATGCGTGGCACCCCACTCAGGTTCACCGGTGTAAAATCCATCGGGTCGAAGGCGTTGCGGGTAAAAGGCAGCATGGTGGTATGTGCGGGCGCTTCGTCGGCGTTGCGCTGCTCAAAGGTTATAAACTCCATTCCTTTAATAGACTCCATCGTCATCAGGTTGGGGTAGGTTCGCTGCCAGCCGCGGGGCAGGGTGCAGCCATGGAAATTTACCAGCAGTTGGTGCGCAGCCGCATCGTTCAGTATATCAATATAATACTGCATAACCGACTGCCCATCGCCGCCAAAGAAATCGACTTTAACGCCTTTAATGCCCATTTTCTGCAGCCTTGCAAACTCCAGCTGCCGCACTTTGCGGGTTAGCATTTTGTCGCGGGGGGTGTAGGGGGCGGTGTTCCAGGGGCCGGCAGAGTTGTACCAGAGCAGCAGACCTACATTTTTTGTTTTGGCATAATCAGCCAGCTCCTGCATCTTTTCGTAGCCTATCTTTCTGTCCCAATCGGCATCTATAAGGCAGTAGCTCCAGTTCATATTGGCAGCATAGTCTATAAAGCGCTTCTGCACGTTGTACACGGTAGAGTCGTCTTTTAAAATAACCCAGCTCCAGGAAGCTTTGCCCGGCTTAATGTACGACTGATCTGTGGCTACGGCAGGCTTAGCCAGGTCTGTGCCTAAAGTAGACTCGGCAATCGTTTTAAGGCTACCGATAGCCACCATGCGCCAGGGCGTAAACCAGGGCAGCGTCGATTCGGGGTTCAGCACCTCGCCGGGGTACTTCTCCTGCTCCTGCGGAAAATCGATGCTGTACTCGCCACCCGGCGACTCGGCATGCAGGCGCGAGGCGCAGTAGTCGCCGTAAGAAGCCGATTCGGTAACAAGTAACCAGGTGCCGCCGCTGCGGAACAAGGCCGGGAATACCCAACCTGCTTTTATAGGCGAGGGTGTACCAACGGCAATTTCTTTCTCATAATACTCTTCATACGATGGGTTTGTCTGCTCCCAACCGGTTTTGGCATCTGACATAGGTTGTAACCAAGCCTTGGTACCTTCCGGCAATTTAAAGCTGGTTATTTCCTTACTGATCTTCTTTTTATCAGTCGATTCGCCTGGGAAATAATAGCGAAAGGCTACGCCATCGTCTGACACCTGAAAAATGATGTCTACTTTCTGGCCCGTTGCATTCCGCAGATGGTATGTTTGCTTGTTGGCTTTGTAGGTATTGTTCCTGCGTTTGGCATTCAGCATTTCGTAACTATCCTGCACCTGCTCTACCCCCGAAACTGATTCCAGCACCAGCCCCTGCGTAAAGTCAGCATCAGCCATCACCACACCTAATTTTGAGTCCTGCAGCACTACAGTATCCCGACGGCTGATGCTGTAGAAGGCCTGCTTTTCGTCTGATACGCTAAATTTAACACTGATGCTTTTATCCGGGCTTGTAAGGGCTGCTTCGGCCGTGCCTGTACCTGTTTCTGTTTGCTCCGATTTTGACGAAGAGCAGGCAAACACCCCCATCAGAAGAAAAGCCCAAACCAAAACCTTGTATTCAGGACGGTACATAGAATTCTTTTTTTGCATGGTTATATGTTAGATGCTGACCAAAATAGATGACACATGATAAAGTTTAGACTTTCTTAAAGCTTCGAGCTGAAAATTAGACATTTCTTCTTTTAGAACAACTATTAAATAAAGGCATTAGATGTTGTCCCTGAATCAGGATGTATAAGATTAAAATATTGACAGCATAGTGATCAGGCTTAACCTTTCTTCCACGCAATCAAAATGTAAACGCTTATCAATTCAGCCATTTAACTTCCAGCAATCAACACCAAATTATTCTAATGAAAATGGCCTTCCGAAGGAAATTTGGTGCTGAAGAGCCAAGGGTTGTAACCAGAAAAGAAACCCGCCAGCGTAAGAAGTTACTCTTAAATCTGGCGGGTTGCTCATGAGGTTGTTCTACCACGGCAAAAACGGCTCATGCTCCTGCTACTAAGAAGTTTTTATACGAAACACGTTTACTGAGTGCGGCTTCAACAACATCGAAACTGTATTGCCTTTTACATTTACCTGCTTCTGCGTTGGGCTAATAGCCTTTGGTTCCGCAAATGAGTTTACCTGATCGAGTTTCTGGCTGGTAAGCTCCGTATGTGTTCCTTTGCCTTGTAGCTTTTTGATGCCTTCAATCACAAAATTGGCATTCTGCGCTTTATCGCTGGTGTTTACCACTTTCAGAATCAGTTCGTTTGTCTTTTTATCTACTGTGGCGGAGGCAAAGTAATCATCCTGACCGGTTACGGCTTTGTTGTCGCGCAGTACGGGCACCACATTGGTACCGGCATTGGTAGAGAACAGCTTCTGCACATAGTAGTTTGGTGTGCCGTATGCCTGCAGGTTATCGACCCAGATCATGTCCGGGGTCCACTGCCAGCCTTCTGCGTGGGCAAAAAGAGGGGCATACGAGGTCATGGTTACTACATCGGCGTTGCGCTCCAGGCCAGTCATAAAGGCAGCTTCAGACAAGGCCATTTCCCAGCTGTTTTTGTTGTCGGGGCTGGCAATGGCTACACTTTGTGCAGCATACTCGCCAGCAAAAATCTTAGGGCCTTTGCGATCGTAGTTGTCGTAGCGGGTGGCATTTTCGCGGAACCACTTGGCAGGGCGGTAGTAGTGCTCGTCTATTACATCTACACGCGCATCTGTCATGCTACGCAGGGTCTTGTCAAGGTACTCAAACTCTTCGCCATCGGGGAAAGGGCCTGTAGTAGAAATGAGTTGAACGTTCGGGTATTTTGCTGTAAGTGCTTTTTCAAACACCTTGTAGCGCTCTACATACTGCTCGCCCCACTGCTCGTTGCCTACACCCAGATACTTCATATTAAACGGTGCCGGGTGCCCCATATCGGCCCGTACTTTTCCCCACTTCGAGGTAGCAGGTCCGTTGGCAAACTCAATCAGGTCCAGGGCATCTTGTATGTAAGGGTCCAGCTGGTCGAGCGGCACTACTTCGCCGGTGTTAAACTGGCAGGCCATGCCGCAGTTCAAGATCGGAACCGGCTCCGCACCTATATCTTCAGAAAGCTGAAAGTATTCGAAGAAGCCGAGGCCGAAGCTCTGGTAGTAATCTGGTGTAGGACGGTGGCTGAACTCGGTGTTCCAGCGGTTTACAATCAACTCGCGTTCTTCCGGTTTGCCAACTGTTTTTTTCCACTGAAAGCGCTCATCCAGGGTACGGCCCTCTACAATACAGCCACCCGGGAAACGCAGGAAGCCCGGCTTCATGTCGGCCAGCAGTTGCACCATGTCGGCACGCAGACCACCGGGGCGGTTTTTCCAAGTATCTTTCGGGAAGAGCGAAATCATGTCGAGGTCTACGGCTCCTTTACCTTTTGCCAATAAAACCATTTGGGCTTTAGGCTCTGTGGCAGAAGCCGTAAAGCTTACGCTATATTTTTCCCATTCCTTACCAGATGGCGTAAGCGTAGCTCCTCCTATTTTTTCGCCTTTGGCATTTACAACTTCTATGGTCAGGGCAAGGTTGCTGCCTTCGTGCTGCCGTGCCATAACCGAGAAATCATACTGATTTCCCTGCTTTACGCCCATACCCCGGAAGCCTTCATTTATCAGGCCGTATTCGCCCTGGTCGGATTTAACCTGCAGGCGCAGGTAACGTGGGTTGGCAGGGTTTATTTCGTTGCGGTTGTGCACCAGCAACGAGCCTTCACCACCGCCTCTTTTCTCCTCTTTCCAGCCCATCATAGGGTTGTAGAATTCAAAGGAGCGGTTTTTAACTAACTCTGCATAAATACCGCCATCTGCTCCGAGGTTAATATCCTCAAAGAACAAGCCCCACATAGTAGGTGCCACGGTGGCAGTCGGCTGATTGGCTTTCACTACAAAAGACGGTGCTTTCTGAGCCGATACATTAACCGACATAGTTAGCCCGAGCGCCAAGGCAGCAAAAGACGAAAGTGTACGTGTCATGTGTTGTGTGTAAAAGTAGGTTGATAGAACTAATATTTCGCCTGCTGACAGTTCTTCTCAACTTCCGGTTCTGCAGGCATTCAATGTGGAAGGAATACCTTCCATTTTATTTCTTTTTAAGCCAGATAGCTGTACCATCGCCGTTAAAGCCGGTCATGACGATGGTAGAGGCTACTTTATTTTCCCAATCCCGACCCCGCGACACATGCAGTTTATCTGTAAACTGGCCACCGTTCCATTTCAGTTCCAGCCAGGGGGCGTTGTAGGTCCAGGTGTTATTGCCGCCTTCGTTTATGGTGCCATCGGCATTGAGTTTTGTCGCAAATGCTTCCGAAAAGCCAGGGTTTGTCTGCTCGTTTCCATAACCCGGCACCACCGCCTGCGTCAGCACGATCTGTTCATAATCGCCGGCCAGGTCGGCAGGGGCTATGGCAGGGGTTTGAGGCACAGCTGCATACCGCTGCGGCGACACCATCGGCCATCCGTTTTCTGTCCAGACAATTTCACGGACGTGCATTACCATGTAGAAGCGCTCGTTGCCCGGTCCGCCTGGCCTGCCCTGATGCGCTATGTAATACTTGTTGTTGTCTTTAAAAACAGCAGGGTGCGACACACCTTGCCAGCCACCGTGGTTCATAAACTTGTACGGCGACAGAATCATTGGGCCATTATCGGCTGGGTCGTCTATGTTTGCACCTCTCCAGTCCAGGAATGGCCCGTCGGGGTTAACGGAACGGTACACGCGCACATTGTATTTAGTTTCGAGCCAGTCGTACGACACAAAGAGGTAGTACATCTGCTGCTGCTCGTTAAAAATGATTTCCGGCCCCTCCAGGTTACCGTTATACACCCCGTTGGTCTGGCCTCTGCGCACAATGCGTTTGCCCCGGTCGCCGGGCGTTTTGGCAAGGCCGGTGGCAGGGTCGAGCTGCACCACAAACAGGCCATCCCAGGCAGAGCCGTAATGCATCCAGTGCTCCCCAGATGGCGTTACTACTACCGAAGGGTCGATGGCGTTTGTGCCAGGTCCGTTAGTCTCTGATGTAACAGCCAGGCCTTTCTCTACCCAGGGGCCTTCCGGTGAATTAGATGTTAACAGGCCGATAGCACTAATTCTGAAGCCGTCGGAGGCAAGGGAGTAATATAAGCGGTATTCGCTGCCAACCTTCATAATATAAGGCGCCCAGATAGACTGGTTGGGCGAAGCATTTTTTCCTCTGATATAGGTAACAGCCTGTGGAGGAAGTCCGCTAAGTGCCCAGCCTCTGAACTCCCACTCCACCAGGTCTTTCGATCTTCTTACCTGAATACCTGGCTGCACGGCTGTTCCGAATGCCACATCGGTGCTGTAGGAATAGAAATATTCACCTGTTTTTAAAACAGAAGGATCGTGTGTATTATAAGGCCCCCACCTGCTCGACATGGCCACAGGAGCCACATCTGGGTAAGTATCGCGAATATTGTCGATGCTGAACGGTTGCAATGGTGGCAGGTAAGTAGCATCGGCTATCGGGTCTTTGTCTTTGGAACAGGCCATCAGACCTAATAACAACATAAATCCTACTGCTTTTGCAGCCCCTGCTAGTAATTTCTTCATGTTTGTGTTGTATAGGTTTTTTTCTGCACTACTTTCTTCATTGGCCGGTCTTTGTTTTTACTGGTCTTTTCCCTGCATACTAAACAAGCAGCAGCACCAGTTAAAAATTCAGCAATTATTTAAGTGTTATTTTAACATTTAAAAAAATATTTATAAAAGTATTTAATTTGAGTATCAATAGCAAGAGATACCGCATAAAAAACTAATGTTCCTTCGTATTTCAAAACAGCTGCATTCGCTGCACTAGGAGCACAGGAATGATTATAATTGTAGGTTTGACAACAAACCGCACTAATTATACTATTTTGTTAATCAAAGCCTGCAGTTGTTCATGCCATACTATTATAAATAACTGATGTTACGCACATTTATCAGGAAGTCTCTCTTAAGTTGGTTCTAATACATTTGGTAACAGTTTTATCCGGTGCCCTTAGGCTTTACTGTTGCATTGTAGAAGTCT
>NZ_VRTY01000084.1 GCF_008017455.1 Pontibacter qinzhouensis
CAAAGCAGCAAAGGGGGAAAATACACAAATTGTACTTGTCTAATTTTTCAAGTCAAAACTCGCGTTAATAGGTAAAAGCAAGATACTGATTTTAAGTAAAACGGTGTGGTAGGCAGAAAAGGCAAAGTACTAGCAGGTAACTAAAATGGGCCAGACCCTTGACTTAATTCAGGTGAAAATCCTTCTGGAGGCCATTTTAATTAGAGTAATTTGAAATCTGATACTGACGCAGGGTTCGGTTTATCCGACAAAGCCTGCCTGTAAAAGCGTTGTGCATTAGCAGCAGCACAATGGGTTACGAACCGCTTACAAGCCAATCGTAGGCAGAGGTAAGGTCGCCGAAGCTGCGCACCTCAAAAGGCAGTTTCTGGTTCTGACGCAGTATCAGCTGTTGCTGCCGCTCGGCCAGCACATCGAAAGAGCTAACTGAGGCAAAGCGCTTTAACGGCAAAAGATGGAATGTTTTGTACATAAAATCTAAGGTCCAGTCAAAGTCTTCTTCCGAAATCTGAGGCAATAAGCGCCTGTCGAAAACAGCATAATCCACATCAAACTGTTTGGCATACCGCATCGATTTTATAAGAGCCTGCCTGTATTGCAGACTGCTGCACCCACCATACCATTGGCATACAAGTATCTTGTCTTCGGCATGGTACTCCACATAAATATATTCCGATTGAAAGCACACCATGCTACATTTTTATGGAAAGTGAGAAGTAATAATAATAAAAAATATGGTTTAAACAAAATTTTTGAAACAGCTTGTCCTTGTAACATTTGATAAATCAAAAATAATAAAACTCTTGTAAGTTTTTGTTTTACAGGTAAATAAGAAATCTGGTAGCGGGGGCAGCGGAGCCGGTGTGCCGAAGAACTCTTGTAAAATGGCGACCACTCTGCAATACTTATTTTTGCATAAGCGGCAGCCAGAGGGGCAAGTGGGTGAAACAGTTTGTAAGGAGTATAGGCTATGTTATTAGCGACAGGCTTTTACCAGACAAGCCGCTCCGGTTTTGAACGGCTTGTTTGGCTGAAGGTTATGCTTCAATTTAAAAATGGCTGTACGCCATAAACCTAGTCTTAGAAAAACGTGCTTATTTTGTGCCACTGTTATCGTTTGTCTCACTTTCTGGTGCGGTGGTAGAAGTGTCGGGCTCATCTGTTTTTGTGCCTTCCAAGGGTTCCGGATTTTCGTCGGGTACTACTTTGCTCTCATCAGAGTTGGTTACAAAGTCATCATCTCTTGGTGTTCCCATAGTGTAGTTGGTTTATGTTTTACTTGTTTAGCCTGCGACTTAATTTATCTGAATTCGAACATGTACTGCCATCTGTTAAAGAACACAAGACGCAAAACATAAGATTTTCTATCCTGTTAAAATGAAAAAACCTAAAGCTGATTTCCGATAAGGTGTGTCGTCATCTATAGTTCTACTTAGTACATGCAAGAAAGTTTTACCTGATATAGTGAATGCTACTTTTGCAAGCGTTTAAATTATTCTAATAGAAATAGCCTCCAAAAGGAATTTCGTCAGAAGTTAGCCAAGGGTCTACCCAGCATACTTCAGAGGCATGTGCTTAGCAGCCATAGGCAGTTACCCCAAACCAACCTATTCTCATAAAATCAGCCTTTTACGATGTTAAAAAATAGTGCAGTGGTAAAACTGTGTTTTAGTAATCACTCATTTAAGAGTCTTAAATCAACAGCAATCGAAAATAAAAAAAGGCATCCGAAAGATTTTGTAAGCAGATATAGCAGAATGTATTTGGCATTTATACAATGATATCTGAAATTGGGGAAAATTACCGGTGGCAGAGGAGCAAACGCATTAATCGCAGAAGATAATTACAAGCGATAGTTCCTGCTCCTGCTGTAGTACCAGCTTTAACCAATGCCATTCAACTCTTAATACAGTATTTATGACCAGAATAATAAAACAGCATGTGTTTGTTTGCATATGCCTGCTAATCAGTTTGTTTACAGTAGAAGCAAGTGCGGCAGAAATCTGGGTGTCTCCGAAAGGTGCTAACGACAACCCCGGCACTAAAGACAAGCCACTTGCTGATATCGGGCTTGCACTCCGGAAAGCGCGTGAAATGAGGCGCCTGGCTGACCCGACTATTGCCGATGGCATTTTTATTATTCTGAAAGGAGGCCTTTATACCCTGCAGGAGCCACTATTTATTCGCCCCGAAGATGCCGGTACAGCAAGCAGCCCGACCATTTTTCAGGCGGCACCAGGCGAAAAACCTGTAATAAGCGGAGGCATGCAGGTACAAGGCTGGAAAAGGGCCGGAGCTAAAGTGGCAGGCTTGCCGAAAGAGGCACAAGGCAAGGTCTGGGTAGCCGATGCACCTGTGTTCGGCGACCAGGTGCTGGACTTCCGGCAGCTTTATGTAAACAACGTAAAGGCAGTTCGATCTCAAGACACCAAACTAGGCACCATGAGCAGAATCATCTCCTGGAACCATAAAGACGAAACCTGCACCATACCCAAACCAACAGCTGATATAAAAAATGCGGCCGGCATGGAAATGTTCATCCACCAATGGTGGGCGATTGCCGTGTTGCGGATTAAAGCTGTAGAAATGACAGCGGCCGGTGCGGTGCTTTCTTTTTACCAGCCCGAAAGCCGCATACAGTCGGAGCACCCCTGGCCAGCCCCCTGGATGTCGAAAGAAACCGGAAACTCAGCCTTTTTCCTGACCAACGCCATGCAGTTTTTAAATGAGCCGGGCGAGTGGTTTCTCGACAAAAAAGAACGCAAGCTGTATTACTGGCCCCGAAATAACGAGAACTTAGCCAAAGCCACCGTTACAGTGCCTGTACTGGAAACGCTGGTGAAAATGGAAGGCACCATCGATCAGCCGGTTGCTTATGTCGGCTTTAAAGATATTGCGTTTCAGCACAGCACCTGGTTGCGCCCATCTAAAGAGGGGCACGTGCCGCACCAGGCAGGCATGCACATGCTCGATGCCTACAAGCTAAAAATACCCGGAACACCCGATAAAAAAGGGATGGAAAACCAGGCTTGGGTAGGTCGTCCGGCTGCAGGAGTGGAGGTGGCCTTTGCGCACCACACCAGTTTTGAAGGTTGCCGGTTCGAGCACATGGGTTCCGTAGGCCTCGACTACAAAAGAGGAACGCACAGCGATGTGATCAGAGGAAACGTGTTTAAAGACATAGCCGGCACAGGCATTCAGGTGGGTGTGTTCTCAGACGAGGCGCAGGAAGTGCATTTGCCTTATAACCCACAGGATGAGCGCGATGTGTGCACGAACGTGCAGGTAAGTAACAACCTGGTAACCAATGTTGCCAACGAAGACTGGGGAGCTATAGGCATAGGAGTAGGCCACGTAAAAGGCATCAAAATTGAGCATAACGATATCAGCGAGGTTTCTTACTCCGGCATCTCGATGGGCTGGGGCTGGACCAGAACGGTGAACACCATGCGCAACAACCGCATTGCCGCCAACAAGATTCAACGCTACGGCAAGCACATGTACGATGTGTCGGCCATCTATACCTTATCGGCACAGCCAGCTTCTTTTATTGTAGAGAACAGTATCGACAGCATTTATGTAGCGCCGTATGCCCACGACCCGCACCACTGGTTTTATTTGTACACCGATGAAGGCTCCTCTTTCTTTACCGTGAAAGACAACTGGACCCGCTCCGATAAGTACCTGCAAAACGCCAACGGCCCCGGCAACCTTTGGGAAAACAACGGCCCCTGGGTGGCTGATAGCATCAGGCAAAAAGCAGGCCTGCAGGCACCTTACAAGCACCTGCTCAAAGACAGGGCTCCTATGTCGGCAGACCGCCAGATAAACCACACGGAGCATACAAAAGTAGTGGAGATCATCAGCGAAAGCGGCCAGCCACATAACCCAGAACAGGTGCTGGAAATCGCGAAAAAGCATGGTTTATCGGCCTCAGACATTTACCAATGGAACAACCACACGGTGCTGTACGGTGCTATTGAGAATCCATACCCTATCCGCAAAGATTTGTTGGAACGCTTTAAAAACGATGAAGTTAAAATTTACAACGACCCCTACTATGAATTTGACCGCTGGAAAAACTGTAAAGACGCCACCACAGTAAAAGAACGCGACCATATTATTCTGACAGCCAACCTGGTAAAGGATACCGATTTGCAGAAAGAGTACCTGGACCACCATGCCACACAGCGCAAAAAATGGCCGGAAGTACACCAGGGTTTCTGCAATGCCAATTTCCAGCAACTGCTCATGTTTAAAAACGAAAGGCAGCTCATGCTCATCATCAGTATACCCAAAGGAGCAAGCCTGGATGAACTGGACCCGAAAACGACCGAGAACAACCCGCGGGTAACGGAATGGAACAACCTCATGAAGCAGTACCAGGAAGGCATACCAGGCACCAAACCTGGTGAGACCTGGGTGTTTCTGAAGCCGGTAAGCGCTAAATAAACCCGTACTCCCGAACTCCGGTTTTCAGATTATTTGAGTGCAAGGGTAGACAATAGGAGATTTTATTTTAACCCATTTGTGCGGTAGCCAATAGATTCTTATTTCAACTTACACCATCTCACTTTTGTCATCCTGGAAGGATCTTGTGGGCCAGAACCAGAAGCAATGGCTACCAGTGTTTCAGTTTAAATTAGCATAGCTGCTACAAAAGCTTAACGGCGGCAGGTATTTGTTTCATTGCTGTTGTCTTTGTTCTTTTTGTCTTGATACAAAAAGAACCAAAAAAATCAAGAAAATAAAAATCGAGGGCCCCTTCCCCCACTCGCTGAACGCTCAAACAGTTTATTTTCAGGTCGTGCACTTGGCAAATTTATTTGATCTGTTGTTGCCTGCCGTAATACATTGAAAAGGTTAACTACCACACAACTCCAATTATTCTAATAAAAACAGCCTTCCAAAGGTATTTTAACCTGTTTGCCTCCAAGGGTGGCGCTGCCAGACCCTTAACCTGCAAATGGTGTTAAAAGCTTCGGAAGGCTGTTTTCATTAGAATAATTCGGCGCAAACCTCACGCAAGGCCAGAGCCGTCGGCTTAGCTTCGGGTTACTATTATCCATCAACCTGAAGCAGAAGACGCAGTAGTAATCTGCTGGCTTTTTAGCTGCCCTTCAGACAAAAATGTGATAAAAAGAACCCGCTAAAATCATCGATTCTGCTGCCTGAGAGCAGATTTAGGCAAACCCACGATATTTTTTATTGATTGCCTAAAGATTTAGCACTAACTTTGAGCAATTTATACCTACCAAACACATGCCAAAAGACACCAGTATTAAATCTGTTCTTATTATCGGCTCTGGTCCTATTATCATCGGTCAGGCCTGCGAATTTGATTACTCCGGCTCTCAGGCCGCCCGTTCTCTCCGCGAAGAAGGAATAGAAGTGACACTCATCAATTCTAATCCCGCTACTATCATGACCGATAGTATCACGGCAGATAATGTGTACCTGAAGCCGCTCGAAAAGAAGTATATCGTCGATATACTGGAGAAGCACCAGATTGATGCCGTGCTGCCTACCATGGGAGGTCAGACTGCTCTGAACCTGGCCATAGAATGCGAAAATGCGGGTATCTGGAAAAAATACGGCGTCAGGATAATTGGCGTGGACATTAAAGCCATCGAGACGACAGAAGACCGGGAGCAGTTCCGACTCAAAATGATCGAGCTTGGTGTTAATGTTTGTAAAGGTGAAACGGCCACCTCGTTTCTGGAAGGAAAAGAAATTGCACAGGAAATCGGCTTCCCGCTTGTAATTCGCCCCTCGTTTACGCTGGGTGGTACAGGAGGCGGTTTCGTAAACACCCCCGAAGAGTTTGATGCTGCCCTTACGCGTGGCCTGCACGCTTCGCCTACGCACGAGGTGCTGGTGGAGCAAAGCATTATGGGCTGGAAAGAGTACGAACTGGAGCTGCTCCGCGACAATGTGGGCAACGTCATCATTATCTGCTCTATCGAGAACTTCGACCCGATGGGTGTGCACACCGGCGACTCTATTACAGTAGCGCCTGCCATGACCCTGCCAGACACCGTGTACCAGCAAATGCGCGACCTGGCCATTAAAATGATGAACGGCATCGGGCAGTTTGCCGGTGGCTGTAACGTGCAGTTCTCGGTAAGCCCTGAAGACGACACCATCATCGCCATCGAGATTAACCCACGCGTGTCGCGGTCTTCGGCACTGGCCTCTAAAGCTACCGGTTATCCTATTGCCAAAGTGGCGGCTAAACTCGCTATCGGCTACAACCTCGACGAACTGAAAAACTCCATCACCAAAACCACCTCGGCTTATTTCGAGCCGGCCCTGGACTATGTGATCGTGAAAATACCGCGCTGGAACTTCGATAAGTTTAAAGGCGTGAACCGCACCCTGGGTCTGCAGATGAAGAGTGTGGGCGAAGTAATGGGCATTGGCCGTACCTTTCAGGAGGCGCTGCAGAAGGCTTGCCAGAGCTTAGAGATTAAACGAAATGGCATCGGTGCCGACGGCAAGGAAATGACGGACTACGATCAGCTGATCTACAACCTGAAAAATCCGAGCTGGAACCGCCTGTTCTGCATTAAAGATGCCATGCATGCCGGCATCCCGACCAGTACCATCCAGAAACTCACCAAAATTGACCCCTGGTTCCTGGAGCAGATCGAGGAGCTGGAAATGATAGAACGCGAAGTAGGAAAATACAACCTGAAAACCCTGCCGGCAGAGCTGCTGCGCGAGGCCAAGGTAAAAGGCTTCTCAGACCGCCAGCTGGCGCACATCCTGCGTTGTCTCGAGAGCGAAGTACATACCCAACGGACCGAGCTTGGCATTTTGCGCAGCTTTAAAATGGTAGATACCTGTGCGGCTGAGTTCGAAGCCAAAACTCCGTATTACTACAGCACTTTCGATGGCGAAAACGAAAGCATCGTTTCCGATAAGAAAAAGATTGTTGTGCTGGGTTCCGGTCCGAACCGGATCGGGCAGGGCATCGAGTTCGACTATAGCTGTGTGCACGGTGTGTTAGCGGCCAAAGAGTGCGGCTACGAAACCATCATGATCAACTGCAACCCCGAAACCGTAAGTACCGACTTCGACATTGCCGATAAGCTGTACTTCGAGCCGGTGTTCTGGGAGCACATCTACGACATTATTCTGCACGAGAAGCCGGAAGGTGTTATTGTGCAGCTCGGTGGCCAAACGGCCCTGAAACTGGCTGAAAAACTCGATCGTTACGGCATCAAGATTATTGGCACCAGCTACAAAGCACTTGACCTGGCCGAAGACAGAGGTTCATTCTCCTCGCTGCTCCGCGACCTGGATATTCCGTATCCTCCGTTTGGTGTCATCGAGTCGGCTGAAGAGGCGCTGGTGCTTTGCAAGCAACTGAAGTTCCCGCTGCTGGTTCGGCCAAGCTACGTGTTAGGTGGCCAGAACATGAAAATCGTGATTAACGAGAAAGAGCTGGAAGCACACGTGATCGACCTGCTCAAAGATCATCCGGGCAACAAAGTGCTCCTCGACCACTTCCTCGATAATGCCATAGAAGCAGAAGCCGATGCCATTTCCGATGGCGAGGATGTGCACATCTGCGGTATTATGGAGCACATTGAGCCAGCTGGTATTCACTCCGGCGACTCTTACGCGGTGCTGCCTCCATTCGATCTTTCTGAAAACGTAATTCAGAAGATAGAGGAGTACACCAAAAAGATTGCTCTGGCACTGAATACAGTTGGTATCATCAACATTCAGTTCGCGGTGAAGGACGAGGTGGTGTACATTATCGAGGCCAACCCACGTGCTTCGCGTACCATTCCGTTTATTGCCAAAGCCTACCGCGAGCCGTACATTAACTACGCTACCAAGCTCATGCTGGGCGAGAAGAAGATAAAAGACTTCACCTTTAACCCTTACAAGCACGGTTACGCCATTAAGGTGCCGGTATTCTCACACAGCAAGTTCCCGGAAGTTAACAAGGAGCTTGGGCCAGAGATGAAATCGACTGGTGAGGCGATCTACTTTATAGACGACCTGCAGGACGATTATTTTGTAAAAGTATACTCTGAAAGAAATCTCTACCTGAGTATGTAAGCAATATCATTTTTAAAAGCAAAGCGGCTGCTCCACCCGGAACAGCCGCTTTGCTTTTATCTGTATTCGTGCCTGCCGCAGGTGAATTATTCTAATGAAAACGGCCTTCCAAAGGTCTTTGTGGCTTTTTGTTGTAAGGCCCTTGACCATCTGCAAAGGAAAGGTTACGCTATCTTTTGCGCCTGATGCGACGCCTGCAGCACAACAAGCAAAGCGTTTTTAAAACGTATAACCAATTCTTAGGTCCAGGTCAAAGGCAGCCTCTCCTAAATTAGTGCTGAACCCATAGCTCTTCCGGAACGTGTAGCGGTAGCCAAGACCGATGGCTGTTTCGTAAGTAAAATGCTTGCCTATAACTCTTCTTATGCCCCATGTCGGGATAACGGCAATCTGATTATGTACCCACCTGTCGTCGCTGGAAATTGTAAACCAGTCAGGATGATAGTTTATTTTGGCGGTGAGGAAGTTCGCGCTGTTGTTGGCGGTGCGCCTGCCTTTGGTATCCCGCCTCTTAATATTGTAATACCACCTTGGTTCTACCGTAAGAACTGGCGTAAGCACATAGCCCAGGTTATTATTGCTGAAGCCACTACCAAAAAGGCCGGCATCGAACCCGATTTCAGACCGGATCGCGAATTTATCGGCAATTCTGGATTCGTTGTGCGCCCATATCCCCAAAAATCCGGTTTGGATGCCATAAATTGATTTTTCGACGCTGGCGTCCTGGGCTGTAGCCATAGAAGTTGCCCCAAAGGCAAGAGCAGTAGTCAGAAGAAGATGTTTTAATTGCATGTACTGGTATGTTTGATAAAGTAAGAAGGTTATAGATTGAGAATAATTTTGTGTTCGTTGTAAGCTGCCAGCATGCCAAAGCCCCCGATAACATTTGTGTGCACGAAACGAGGTTCCATGATGGCCATCAGGTAGCCGTCTGGCTGGTAACCGTTTTCCAGGTGCTCGTAATAGCCTTTGCTGATGCTTCTGCAAGTAAGCACTACCTGATCAGCGTTTACAAGTTCCAGGTTTTGGCCTATGGTAACGAAGCCTCGCAGTTCAACGCCAATATTGACAGTATAAGACCCACCACTAAAGCAGGCATCCGATAAGTTAAATTCATTGCCATCGCCCATAAAACCACAAGGGTCTCCGGTCTCCAGCACTTTGTCGGTGTAAAAAGTGTTGGCTGTCAGCTTGCGGCCCCGGTACATAGGCTGAACATTCAGGTTGTAAAACGCAGCAACATCGCCCTTGCTTTTTAGTTCGACGCTGAGCTTCCGTGTGGGCACATCATTAAAAATAGATTTTACCTGCTCCTGAAAAACCAGCTGCCCTAGCTCCGGCGGGAACGGTACTGTTTCGGGGAGTGTTTCGACTGCAGCAAATCCTTCGGCGGATACCTGTACAGCATAGGCTTTACCCGGCACAGGCTTAAAACCAGAGGGAGAGCGATACGTGCCGTTGCCTGTATGGAGCAGGCTTTCCACCAGCATTCCATTTTCAAAAAAAGCCACAGTTGCAGCTGTAACACCCAGTTTCGTACGGAAGTCTCCGGTTACAGGCATGGTAGTGCTAACCCGCAGGCTCACCACGCTGTCGGGCGACAGAAGGCCGTTAACCACCAGCTTATCGCCGAGGTAAGGCAGCTCGTAATCCAGGTCTTTGGTGCAGCTCGTTGAACCAAGGAGAGTGCCTAGGATTAAAATGAGCAGAAACACCTTTGGAAGGCTATTTTTATTAGAATAATTGAGGAGCAGAATTTCTTTCATGCTATATAATTAGTTGAACCGCAGAGTATAGTTAACGGATGGTATCAGCGGGAACAGCGAACGCATAACCAATCTGCGGCCAATCATTTCCCAGTTGCTTGAAGACGTATCGTAATTGTTTTTGAAGTCGAGGTAAAAAGGGTTGATGCGGTTATAGGCGTTGTAGACACCGAAGTTCCAGGTGGCGCTGCGGCCGCGTTTTGTCTGTAGCGTATAAGCAGCCCCCACATCGAGGCGGTGGTAGGCTGGCATGCGGGCATTGTTACGACCCGTGTATATAAAGGTCTTGTTGCCCTTTAAATCTTCCTGTACCGCAACAGGCAAGGTAGCAGGCTGTCCAGACATGAACATCCAGTTGCCGGAAAAGCTCCAGGCGGAGGAAATTTTATAATTGCCCGTAAAGGAAATCACATGCCGCCGATCGAAATTCGCAGGGTACCACTGGTTATCGTTTATACTGCTGAAGCGGCGGTTGCTCCAGGCCAGGGTATAGGCCAGCCAGCCGGTAAAGCGGCCTTCGGTGCGGTTCGCGAAAAACTCCAGCCCGTATGCCTCACCGTGTCCGCCAGTTTCTATTTCGTCTTGCCAATTGCTGTTAAAGGCGCTGTACAACAGGTTGTAACCCTGCCGGTAGTCGATCAGGTTGGTCATGGTTTTGTGGTAAGCCTCTACGCTCAGCTCCGTTCTTAGCTTCGGTAAATTTTTGCTGATACCCGCCGATACCTGTTGGGCAAATTGTGGGGCAACAGATCGGGTGGCAGGCACCCAGATGTCGTTTGGCAGACCAATGCCGCTAGTAGTGAGCAGGTGGATGTACTGCCGCATCTGGCTATAGGCTCCTTTTACAGCAAATTCATGAGGCAACAAAAAGTTAACCGAGAACCGCGGCTCCAGAGATTTATACGTGCGTCCTTCCACCTGAAACGCCGAACCTCTAAGGCCCGCATTTAATTTAAGCCAGGTAAAAGGTTGTGCCTCGTCTTCTAAATAAACTCCGTGTTCCCAGGCAGCTATTGGCCTGTTGGCACCGTGCAGCGTGTCTGTTTCTACAGCCAGGGCACTTGTTCTAAAAGTATGATGCGTGCTTTCTACACCGAACTTAAGCTGGTGGTTGGGCGAAAGATAATAATCGATGCCATTGCGCCAAGTCCAGTCATGTACCGTGGATTTTGTCTCAAATGAACTGGTAACGGTGCTGGCATCGTCTTCAAAAGTAGTATTATCGGCGTTAAGTCCGTAGCGGTACTGTGAGTTGGTGAGCACCGACCGGAAGAATAGTTTTGGGTTCAGCACACGGCTGTAGCGGGCCGTGGCGGTGGTGTTGCCCCAGCCGAGGTTAAACGTGGTTTCATCGGAAGAATAACGTTCTTTTGTTTTCCAGAAGTCGTTGCCGTTGTAAACACTCAGAAACAGGCGGCTGCCATCTTTAAACCGATGGTTTACTTTTGCGTTCACATCGTAGAGCCAGTAGTTGTAGTAAGAGGGCCTGTTCTGCGCATGGTAATTAAGATAAGCAGGTAACATAAACAGGCTCAGGTAAGAGGCACGGCCCGAAAACATGAACGAAGTGTTTTCGCTGCCGATAGGCCCTTCTATGTTAAAACGGGAACTGATAAGGCCGATGCTCGCCTCAGACTTCATTTCCTGATTATTGCCCTCTTTCATGGTCATGTCCAGCACCGACGATAGTCGCCCTCCGAACCGCGCCGGAAACCCTCCTTTGTACATATCCACTTTATTTAGCGCATCGGGGTTAAAAATGGAAACAAAACCAAATAAATGCGCTGCGTTATAAACAGTAGCCTCGTCGAGCAGGATCAAGTTCTGGTCCTGGCTGCCACCGCGCACTAGCAGGCCGGTGGTACCTTCGTTGCCAATGGCTACACCCGGTGTCAGGGCCAGTGCCTTCATCACGTCGGGCTCGCCGAGTATGGTAGGCACGTTTTTGAGCCTCTGGATGGGGATGCTCGTCATGCCGGTGGGAGCCAGTTGCTGCCCGGTTTGAGCTGTTACGGTTACCTCTTGCACGTTGCTGCTGGAAGGAGTTAAGGTAAGTGCCAGTGTGGTATCGGTGTGGTGCAGCTGTAAGGGGAGCAGCCTGGTTTGGTAACCGATGTAGCTAACGGCAACCATAGCCTCTCCTGCAGGTAGCGTAAGGCTGTAAAAGCCGTACTGGTTGCTGGTAACTCCTTTTTTAGAAGAGAGTTCCTGTATGGTAGCGCCAATCAAAGCTTCGCCGGAGGCGGCATCGGTTACATAGCCGCTTATGGTTACTTTTTGTGCAGCTGCCTGGGTAGTTTTGCCCGCTGCCACTGCATACAAAATAATTTTGTTTTCTCTAACCACATAGGCCACTGGTTGCCCCTGAAACAGCGCTGCCAGGTGCGCCTGCACCGATTGTTTGGTACGCTGTAGTTTTACCTGCCTGTCTGGCCCAATGCTGTTGCTGTACGAAAAAGTGATACCGCTTTGCTGCCCCAGCTCCTGCAGCATTTCCTCTACCGAGCCTTCTGCTTTCTGCAGCTCTACCTGCTTTTGCAGCAATGCATCCTGAGCCAGCAGGAGCGGGGCTTGTAGGAACAGAAAGAACAGCAGGAGAACCGTAGTTTTCAACATTAGAATTAAGTTTAAAAATTAGCAGCCTTTGCCGCTGATGAGGATGTTGTCGGCTTTTCGATCTATGGTTACCGGAAGCACTAATGCAATTTCCTCCAGCACCTCCTCCAGCGACTGCCGCTCGAAGGTGGAGGTAAGATCACACTTCTTCAGTTCTTCTGAGCCAAGCTGCAGCGATACGTGGTAGTGTTTGCTCAGGGCCTGGAGCACCTCTGGCAGCGGTGTGTTCCGGAACGTGAGGGTTCTGGTTTTCCAGGCCAGCACATTCAGGTCTGCTGTGGTCGCTTTTGCCAGATTGCCGCCCTGGTAGGTGCTGCTCTCGCCGGGTGTCAGCAACAATTTTTCTCTTTCGTTTTCTGCTGCAAACACTGCCACTCTACCTGTTACCACCGTTACAGCCACGGTATCGGTAGCAGGTGCGTTTATGTTGAAAGAAGTGCCCAGCACCTGCGTTACCACGGCTCCTGCTGTTACCTCAAAAGGTTTTTCAGCGTCTTTTGCCACTTCAAAAAAAGCCTCCCCCTGCAGCTGTACCTCCCGTTTGTCTCCTGTAAATGCTTTACTATAAGTGAGCCGCGCCCCTTCATTCAAATAAACTTTGGAGCCATCTGGCAGCGTCAGCTCCTCCTGACCGGCAGTGGCTGTTACAACTACCTGCTGGTTAAACAGGCGCTGACGCAGCTCCGGACTAAAGCCAAGCGCAATGCCAAAAATCAGTACAATACTGGCCGCAATTTTCAGGAGCGGCGTCAGCCAGGTTCGGTGCGGGCGGAGCGGCAGCACAGATGTTTCATCCAGTTGCGGCACTATTCTATTGCGTACTTTCTGCCAGTCGGCTGCTGTGTCTAGCTGCCCGATGGCGCTGCTGTTGGCACTGCTGTTCCAGAGTACGGCCAGTTCCTGAAAGTGAGCCTGGTTCGCTGCATCCGCCTGCAGCCACTCCTGCACCAACTGCTTCTCCTCGGCATTGGCTTCGCCGGAGAGAAATCGTATCAGCAACTCATGCGGAATATCTGGGTTAGATGAAATAGTCATATCTATAGCTAAGACAAGTGACGTGAAGTTTACACGTATCGGTAAATGAAATTTATTTTCTGACCCTTGACGGTTTAGGCCGCAAAAAGCTTTGGAAGGCCATTTTCATTTGAATAATTTGAATTCCTTGAACAAGAGAACAAATTTTGAGTACCTGCCGCGAGGTTTCAGCTCGTGGTTTTACATGGAGCGAGTTTTCAACTCGCGTGGATCATGCTTTCAAATTAATAAGTCAGAATTTCCGGAAGTTAGGGCCTGAGAGTTAGGAGAAGAACTCTTGTTCATATAAAACCACAAGCTGAAAGCTCGCGGCAGCGGAGATCTTTCATTCTGCTTTGGCTCCTGCACAAATCAGAGAGAGATACAAGTTTCGAAAAATCAAAGATCTAAAATCTAGCATCTAAAATCTACAAAAGCAGCAGGAGCAGCAGAAAGAAGTCGGCCAGTTCGGTGCGCAGTAGTTTAAGGGCTTTGCTGATCTGCGTTTCCACTGTCCGCACCGAAAGCTGTAGTTCTTCGGCTATCTCTTTGTTCTTTTTACCATCGAAGCGGTTCATCTCGAAAATTCTGCGGCACTGCTCCGGCAGCTGTTGGATTGCCTCCCCCAGCCGAGCCTCCAGCTCTGCCTGTTCTACCGCATCAGAAGTTTCGGAAATGGGCGACTGGTAGAGGAGGTGCTGTTGGTGGTCCTGGTGCACAGCTGTTTGTTTCAGCAGGTTCAGGCAAGTGTTGTGCACCGACTTGTAGAGGTAAGGTTTAACAGAGGTAATCGCGGGCAATGCCTCACGCTGCTCATACAGCCGCACAAAGACATCCTGCACCACCTCCCGGGCTTTGTCTAAATCGCCCAACAATTTCTGGGCATACAGGCAGAGGGCAGGGTAGTAGGTATGGAATAGCTTTTCAAAAGCAGCCTCTTCTCCAAGCCTGATTTTAATTAGTAATTCCTGTTCTTCCTGCTCCACCTGGTTTCTGCTGTTTGCCTAAAAACTGCTAAAAGCCAAAAATAGCTATCTAAAATATATTCCAGCCTCAAACCATCAGATTAATTCTGGCTATCTGCTTGCCTGCTGCTCCTGTATTGCATAATTTCGCCTCATTATAAGTCCGTTAGGAAGAAGAGCTTTGTAGGGAAATAATCTTAAGCCTATAGTTAGGCTAAGCTTAGGGGACTAAATATGATGCTATACCTCTCTTAGTAAAGCTATCTTAACAAATCAGCAGCTCCTTAACTAAAGAACTAATGAAAATGCTTCTAAACGGGCCATTGAAGTACCTTTTTCAACATTTCTAATTTTTAATTTGACGAAGCTCCTTAAGACTTCGTTTACGTAGTTCAACCTCATTTATCAGAAATTTTCAATGCGATTCAACTTTGCAAAAATGCAAAAGGCATGGCTATTCGTGCTTTTAGGTCTGGTAGCTGGCTGCACAGCGCCAAGGGCGATCATAAACTCGGGCAAAGTAACAGCGCCGGGGCAATTTAAGGCCGGTATCAACTTTGGCGGCAACATTGCTACAGCGCCTATCGGTCAGCTAGGAGATATTACAAAGGCAGCCGTAGACGCCATCCGTAACCGCGACTCCGTTTTCTACGACAGCCAGATTGATGTAGCCTCCAAGGCCATGATGGCGTATGCCTTAGATCCGGTGGGGCCAACGTTTGATTTTTATTTACGCTATGGCCTGGTTGAGCGGGTAGATGTAGGGTACAAATATGCCACGGGTGTGCATGTGTTTGATGCCATGTACCAGTTTATGGGCTCCACAGGCACTATAGATAACCCTGGTGTGGGCAGCGGGAACAGGTGGTACGGTAGCTTTGGTCTGCAATATGCCGGGCAAGGTTCAGGCATACTCGATGCTGTTTTTCTGAAAAGGCTCCAGCCAGTGCTGCAGTTTACAGCCAAACGAAGGGACCTTACCATTCCGCTTATCTTTAGCAAGTCGTTTGGGCCCGAAGAGGAAAAAGGGAATGTCTCGTTTGGTGTAGTCTACAGCCATACCTTTATAAATTACGGTTTCGACCCAAGCGGCGTGTACGAACGAATTGGGCGCGATGCTGTGGAAGTACCGGCTTTTTCGGGCAAGAACAATTTCTCTTCTTTCGGGATGTTCCTGAATGCTAAGTTCGGCTTTAAGTATGTTTACCTGCTTCCGGCGCTGAGCATTTATTACCAGAACTACGGCACCTACCAGGTATTGAACAGCAAAAGTCATAGCTACTCCGGCCTCACGTTTATTCCATCGCTTGGGGTACAGGCTAGCTTTGGGAAGAGAAGGTAGTTGTTAATTTTTCTGGGAGGTGCTTAAAACAGGGCACTCTTACTAGGCGTAGTTTTTAACTACGCCTTTTTTATTAATCAGCAGCAGAGGCAACTTGTGCAGGTGTGTATTTACTCCGCAAAGTTTTCAATCATCAAAAAGAATACAAATACATGTAGTTGAAAAAAACAACCAATAGGAGGTGCCTTCAATCAATCCCTGATTTTGCAGCTCACTGCTAATCAATGCCTAATTTGGAACTATACATTTGCAGAAGTTCTTTATTAAAAACAGATGTATCTTTGCACAAAGTTAAATTCAGTCGAAATGGCAGGCAATAACGTTTTGGCAAGAGAGTTGTATACCTATAAGTAGCAAGACACAAGTTTTGTTAGGTAAGGCTGGCAATTTTTGTCAGAGCGCAAAATTTTGGAAACACTGGCAGCTGCGGTTTTTGCATTACAGCGGCCTAATACTTTAAACCATGATCAAATTCATATTCGTTTCAATCCTCATTGTTTTCTTTATCAGGCTGGTTGCGCCTGTCGTGTTCCGTTGGCTGTTGCAGGCTTTTGTTAAAAAGCAGATGCGCAATGGTACCTTCTTCTACACCAATACGCAGCAGCAGCCCCCACAGAACGGTCACCAAAACGGCCAGGCCAAAGCCGAAGGAAATGTAAAAATCGATTACATACCCGAGAACCAGAACAAGAAGGGTTTTGATGGCGGACAGTATGTAGATTATGAAGAAGTAAAATAAAAATCCTATCTTTCAAGCTCTATTCTGAGGTTTTTGAACGATATGATGGCTTCTATTAACTTTAAGCGCGATGTGTTACCACATGCCATCGCCATTCTTATTTTCTTCATTTTAACGGCTGTTTATTTCTCACCCGTTCTCTTCGACGATAAAAGCGTGGCGCAGCACGATATTCTGCAGTCGAAGGGCGGCTCTAAAGAAATACAGGACTACCGGGCAAGAACCGGCGAAGAAACCCTCTGGACCAACTCCATGTTCGGGGGCATGCCGTCTTACCTCATCAACACGCACTATACCGGAGACCTCTCCGGTTACATCCATAAAATCCTGACGTTCGATATGCCGGCTATGGCCGCCAATATCTTTATTACGCTCCTCTGCGCCTATATTCTGATGGTAATGCTGGGCCTTAATGTGTGGCTGTCGGTGGTCGGGGCTATTGCTTTTGCGTTTACTTCCTATAACATCATCATTCTCGAAGCAGGCCATAACACTAAGTCTCTGACTATTGCTTACATACCGTTGGTGCTGGGTGGCATGCTGTACGCACTACGCCGCAACCTCTGGATCGGGACCGCCATATTTGCGCTTGGCCTTACACTAAACATTCATTTTAACCACCTGCAGATGACCTACTACATGCTGCTGATGGTACTCGTATTTATTGTAGTAGAAATAGTGTATGCCGTTAAAGAAGGAACCATTGTTGACCTGGTAAAGCGCGGATTGGTGTTGGGAGTTGCCACGCTGTTGGCCGTAGGCGTAAACTTTGGCAGGTTATATACTACCGCGGAATATAGCCAGCACAGCATCAGGGGCAAATCGGAGTTATCGGTGGCGAACAGTGGCGACAAAACCTCCAGCGGCCTCGACCGTGAATACGCATTTAACTGGAGCTATGGCGTAAGCGAAACCATGACACTGCTCATTCCGAACTTTTACGGTGGCAGCTCTACCTCCTCCCTCGGCACCGATTCCGAAACCTACCAGGCCTTTACCCGCATGGGCGTGCCACCCGGACAGGCCGCGCAGATTGTGCAACAGGGTATGCCCATGTATTGGGGCGCTCAGCCCATGACCAGCGGGCCTGTGTATGTAGGAGCCATTATCTGTTTTCTGTTTGTGCTGGGGCTGTTCATTGTAAACACCCGCACCCGTGTATGGCTACTGGTAGCTACGCTGCTGTCGTTTATGCTGGCTTGGGGCAAGAACTTCGAAGCTTTCAACTACTTCATGTTCGATTACTTTCCGGGCTACAACAAGTTCAGGGCGGTATCGTCGGCTCTCGTAATAGCTCAGATTACGATGCCATTGCTGGGCATGCTGGCGCTCTACAAAGTATTCCGCGACAAAGGCATAGTGCGCGACCTTGAGAAGAAGGTTTTATATGCAGGAGGCATAACAGCCGGTATCTGTCTGCTGGTATGGCTGCTGGCAGGTTCTTTCGGGTTTGTAGGCACAGTAGACCAGCAACTGCTGCAGGCGCAGTACCCGGTAGATGCCATTCGTGCCGACCGCGAAAGCCTGATGCGCAGCGATGCCTTCCGTTCGTTCCTGTTTGTTGTGCTGGCGGCAGGGCTGCTTTATTTCTATCTGAAAAATAAATTTTCTGCCACACTGGCCATAGCCGGTATTGGTGTGCTGATATTAGTCGACCTTTGGAGCGTAGATAAACGTTACCTGAATGAATCTGATTTCAAAGAGCGCGCCATCGAAAACCACTTTCAGCTAACGCAGGCCGACCGCATGATTTTGCAGGACAAAGATCTGCACTATAGAGTCTTTTACTTGCCGAACCCTTTCAACGATGCCCGTACCTCCTGGCACCATAAATCAGTAGGAGGTTACCACGGAGCCAAAATGCGCCGTTACCAGGATGTAATAGACCGGCACATTTCGCAGAACAACCTCGATGTGCTCCGCATGCTCAACACGCGCTACATTATTACCGGCAACGAGCAGCAACCGGTACAGCGCCTGCCAGGAGCCCTGGGCAACGCTTGGTTTGTGGAGCAGGTAGAGAAAGTGAACAGCCCCGACGAAGAGATTGAAGCCTTAAACGGACTGGATGCAGGCATGACAGCTATTGTAGATGCCTCTAAGTTTGAAGTGCCGGGAACGGAATTTAACACCGAAGGCTCTACCATTAAACTAACCGAATACGAGCCTAATTACTTGAAGTACGAAGCCAGCGCAGCCGAGGCAGGTTTTGTCGTGTTCTCAGAAATTTATTATGCTGATGGCTGGAAGGCTTTTGTAGATGGTAACCCGGTGGAGCATGTAAGAGCCAACTACATCTTGCGTGCCATGCCGGTTCCAGCTGGCAAGCATGTAATAGAGTTCAGGTTCGAGCCAAAATCGTATGAAGTAGGCAATGCCGTATCGCTGATCTCATCGTTTTTACTCTTGATTATTTTAGTTAGCGCTGCCATTTACGGAACCCGGAACAGGCCAGTGGTAAAGCCGGTTGTGCAAAAGGAGATCGTGTAAAGCTTCTGATCTACCCTTGGCACTAAAACAGTCTGAAAGCCTTCTGAAGACCATTTTTATTTGAATAATTGGGTAGTAAATTGCTAAATGGTTTAATTGTTATGTGGTTGATTTAGAAATTTAAGGAAGGCTTAAGAGAGTGAATGAATGCGTTCTATGCTTCATTTATAGCTACCAATGAGTCTAGTAAGCTAAGGGTATACAATTAAAATATGTGCGGTAGACCCTTGGCAAAATTTTGATTAAAATCCTTCTGGAGGCGATTTTCATTAGAATAATTAGATCATTTTCTTTCTGACTGATTTATACTTCCATATAGAAGCCCCAGCAATTGCCGGGGCTCTTTGCTTTCAGGTGAAAAAGGTTTATACTCATGTACCCGATAGGTCTTTACTAGCTCTAGTGTCTACCATCTACAATCCATAATTTAAAGCACCTGAAAAATGGAAGCCCCGCTACAACAGCTACACCACCCATTGCTGCAAGAACAAAACATACAGCTCTGGTTAAAGCGGGAGGACCTGTTGCACCCCACCATTTCCGGTAATAAATGGCGAAAGTTAAAATACAACCTACAGGAAGCAAAGCAGCAGCAGAAAAGCACATTGCTTACATTTGGCGGAGCCTATTCGAACCACATAGCAGCCGTGGCGGCGGCGGGTGAGGAGTTCGGCTTCAGGACCATCGGCATCATCAGGGGCGAAGAGCACCTGCCCCTGAACCCAACGTTGCACCTGGCAACCACCCAAGGCATGGAACTGCAGTATGTATCGCGGGAAGTGTATCGTCAGAAAAGCGAATCTGAATTTTTGAAGGCGCTCGCGTGGCAGTATCAGGAGCCATATATACTGCCGGAAGGCGGCACCAACAACCTGGCTGTAAAAGGGTGTACCGAAATTATAGCTGATATCGAAATAGAATACGACTACCTCTGCTGCGCCAGCGGTACCGGTGGCACGTTGGCTGGAGTTATTGCTGGTTTAGAAGGAGAGAAGCAGGTGCTGGGCTTTCCGTCGCTGAAGGGCGGTGCCTTCCTGCAGCAGGAAATAGAGCAACTCATCCGTAACTACAACGGCAAAACGTACAACAACTGGCAATTATTCACCGACTACCACTTCGGCGGCTATGCTAAAGTAAAGCCGGAACTGCTGGCATTTATGCAGGCCTTTTGGGAGCAGCACCAGGTGCCATTGGAGCCAGTGTACACAGGTAAAATGATGTTTGGTATTTTCAATTTGCTGCAGAAAGGCTTCTTCGCCAGTAGCAGCCGAATTGTGGCGGTGCATACCGGTGGGCTGCAGGGTAACGCCGGTTTCAGGGAGCGGCTGGGGCTACAGGTATGAACTAACAAATGTAGCACAATAGTTGTAGATACAGAAGTAAAACCATAACCAAACCAAATAAATGCCTCTTTTCAGACTGTTTTTAAAGCTGCTGCCTTGGCTTCTCATCGGTACTGTCGGGTTTTACATCTGGGCTAACTTTAAAGATTTCACTTTTTTTGGCAAAACCGATGACAAACCAGAAGTGATCGTGAACCACAACACCATACTTACCACCGTAGAAGAGCTGGGCCGGATGGAACTGGTGCGCTACAATTTTAAAGATGTGGTGGAGTACGAGAAAAATGCCTCGCGCTGGGTGCCTAATTCTAAGGTTGTGCTGATTGTGGCCGGAGAAGCAGTGGGTTGTGTAGACTTTACCAAAATGCGGCCCGAAGATATCCGGTTCCAGGGCGATACGCTGGTGCAGGTAAGTCTTCCCGATCCTGAGATTTGCTACTACAAAATAGATCACTCCAAAACCAAAGTCTTCTCCAAAGAATACACCTACTTTCAGGATGCGGACCTGGTGCAGGAAAGCTATCGTTATGCCGAGAAAAATGTGGAGCAGGCTGCTCTTAACTCGGGTATTTTGCAGCAGACAAAAGTGAATGCCGAAAAGGTACTGAAACCAATTTTGGAGGAAATAACCGGCCGAAAAGTGGTGCTGGTGCCACAGCGAACTATCCAGAATCCACAGGCTGCTCCAAAGAGGTAAACTTTTCGTAGGCTCAGGGCACGCTTAAAAATAAGAAGGTTAAGGAATAACTGCGGCCACTTTTTGCCCTCTTCCGATTAAGAGGTACAAGAGTGCTCCTAAAACAGGTAAAAAGATAATAACAAGGGTCCATACCAGCTTATTAGTCTGGTTCTTAAAATCACTTTTGAGCAGATCTACCAGCGCCCACAGCCAAAGGATAGCCGGTATACCCATAAAAAATAGGATGAGCAGGATCTCAGGCCCACCTATGCCGACAAAAAGAAACGCGTTTAAAAGCATGATATACCGGGTTTAATTATGTTCAATATACTAGAAGACATAAGGTAAGCAAAAAGTCATGATTATTTAGGCACAACACCTTTTTTGTATGCAACAGGTCAGGTCAGTTTTGTTATGCTAAGGCGAAAAGTGTCATCAAGGTTTGTACTAATAAAAGTTACTCCAGCCCTTTCAGCGCATCGTTTACCAGGTCGTTTTCATAGCCTTTGCTCATAAGAAAGTACGCAAGCTTTTGGCGGCGCAGGAAGGGGTTCTTTTCTTTTTCGGTGCTGGCTTTCTTCTCCAGCAGCTGGTGCATGTTCTGTTCGTACTGCTCCGGGTCTATTTCTTTGAGCCCTTGTTTTATGCAGTAGTCGGAGATGCCCTTTGCTTTTAGACCTTGCATGATCTTACGCCTGCCCCACTTTTTGAGGCCGTACTTGCCCCGTACAAAAGCCTGCGCATAGCGTTCCTCATCGAGCAGCTTTTCCTGGCTCAGGCGCACGATCAGTTCCTCCACTTCATCAGGCGTAAGGCCGTAGCTGTAGAGTTTGGTGCGGACTTCCTGCTGAGTGCGTTCCTGGTAGGCACAATAAGCGGCCGCTTTAATAAGGGCCTGTTTGGGTGTGTAGCTTTTCTTTCTGTTCTCGTTTTCCAAATTTTAGGTTGTGTTTGGTCGTTCAAATATAAACAAGCTGCACCAGAATAGAGTTCTGAAGTGTAAACACGCCAATATATACGAGTTTAATCAGGAGAGCTAAGCAGTGTGGCAGCAAAAAGTGAATGGCTATAGCCTGGGCAGTAAACAAATTGACCGGTTTAAGAGTAGAGATTTATCAATTCTGGCAGGATATTTACGGTAGGTCTGTATCTTATTCGCCTTAGTTCCCAAAACCTGAAGTGCATGCGTACGCTTTGCTTAGTTATTTTTGTTTTATGGTTCCCGTTTATTTCTATGGCTGCTATCGTACACGGGCGCGTAACCGACGAGAGCGGGCAAGGGCTGCCTTACGCGAGCATTTACATACGCGAAACCGCCAGCGGCACCGGCACCAACGAAAACGGCGATTTTCAGTTGCAGCTTAGCCCCGGCACCTACACCATCGAGTTTAAGTATGTGGGCTACAAAGCCAGCAGGCAAACCGTAACCCTTACTGAGGAAAAGCAACTACTGAACGTGCAGCTGGAGCCGGAAGTACTGAGCCTGAACGAGGTGGTGGTGCGTGCTGCTGATGAAGACCCGGCTTACCCGATTATGCGCAATGCCATCAGGTTGCGCAAATATCACCTGAACGAAACAAACGCCTGGAGTGCCCGCGTGTACATGAAAACCATGGGCCGCATGGAGAAAGTACCCACTAAAATTCTCGGCGTAAAGCTGGTAGACATCGATACAGGCATTGTGTACCTATCGGAGTCGGTGTCGGAGCTGCATTTTAAAAAGCCGAACAAGATAAACGAGCGTATGATCTCCAGCAGGGTCAGCGGCCAGAAAAAAGGCTTCAGCTTTAACCAGGCTTCGGAAATGAACATCAGCTTTTACGAAAACCTGCTGAAGGTGGAAGGGCTGAACGAGCGCGGTTTTGTGTCGCCGCTGGCCAATAATGCCCTGTTTTACTACCAGTACGAGTACCTGGGAGCCTTTGAAGAAAACGGGCTCACCATCAACAAAATAAAGGTAACGCCACGGCGCAAAAACGATCCTGCCTTTGCAGGCAGCATCTATATTGTAGACGGCACCTGGCGCATCCACAGCACCGACCTGCGGCTGTCTAAAAGCTCTGGCATCGAATTTATAGATTACCTGCGGGTGCGGCAGGTGTATGCGCCGGTGCAGGAGCACGTCTGGATGCCGGTATCGCAACGCTTTACGTTTGAGGCCTCGGGACTTGGCTTTAAAGGCAGTGGCTATGCTACCGGCGTTTATTCAAACTACAAAGTACAGCCAGCTTACAGCAAGCCGCCGGTGCTGGCCGAGGTGCCGCCCGAGCCGGAAGCAGCACCTCTTGCCGATGCCCCACCTGCCAGGCGCCAGCAGAAACCAAAAGTCGTGCTGGTAGAGCCGCAGGTAGCCACTCCGCAGGAGCAGCAACCTATACATGAAGAAGGGCTTTTTAGCAAAGAGGTGCTGTTTGTGGAGCCGGATGCCAACAAGCGCGATGCCGAATATTGGGCAACCGTGAGGCCGGTACCGCTTACACAGGAGGAGCAGCAGGACTACCAAGTAAAAGACAGCCTACAGGTCATAAAAGAGTCGAAGCCTTACCAGGACTCGCTGGACCGGGTGCGCAACGAGTTTTCGTTTGCAAAGCTTTTTTTGCGGGGCTATACCTACTCCAACACGTACCGGCGCATCAGCTATAATTTTGATCCGCTGGTTGCCGTAACCGGTGGGCCCAGCATCCTGCAGTTTAACACGGTGGAGGGGCTGGTGGCGGATGTGCGCATGGCCTACACCAGAACGATGGAAGATCGCCGCCGCTACGAAATAGAGCCGGCCGTGCGCTATGGTTTTTCTAACGAAAAGCTGAATGCCAAGCTCCGGATGAGTTACAGGTTCGACCCGGTGCGCTACAGCAACATCAGCCTGGAAGGTGGCCGCTATGTGCAGGATATCAACAATGTAAATGCTATTTCTCCTTTTGTAAATACACTATACACGCTCCTGGCGCAGCGCAATTACATGAAACTCTACCAGCGCGATTTCGCCGCTCTCAGCTACGGCTCCGAGCTGCTGAACGGGCTGCGCCTGAACATGACCCTGGACTACGCGCACCGCATGCCGCTGCAGAACACCACCGATTTCAGTTTCAGGAAAAGCACCAACGAAGACGGGAGCAGTCGCTTTACCTCTAATGTGCCAATTAACGCCGAAAGAGCCGATGCAGCCTTTACGCCGCACCAGGCGCTTACTGCCGCTTTTAATGTGAGTTATAAGCCAGGCATGCGCTATATTTCGCGTCCCAACCAGAAGATAAACCTGGGCTCTAAGTGGCCGCGATTAAGTTTTGGCTATCGCACAGGCCTTAAAGCGTTGGGTGGCGATGTGCAATACCAGACCGCCGCTTTCCGGGTAAGCGACTACGTGAGCCTGGGGCTGTTCGGGTCCAGCAACTACAGCTTTACGGCCGGTACATTCTGGGGCAAAGAGAACATGCAGCTCATGGACTTTAAGCATTTTAACGGTAACCGCACCATCTTTGCAGGCGTGTACACCGGGTTCCAACTCCTCGATTACTACCGCTACAGCACCGCCAATAAGTACCTGGAGGGGCACTTTGAGCATCATTTCGATGGATTTTTGTTTAACAAAATCCCGCTGTTCCGCAAGCTGAAGTGGCAGGAGGTGGTCAGTTTAAATTACCTGAACACCGTTGCCTCCGGAAATTATGTGGAGATCGGGTTGGGCATAGAACATATCTTTAAAGTAGTGCGCGTCGATTTTGTGACTTCTTTTCAGGAAGGAAGCAAAGCCCGAACTGGTCTAATGATCGGGTTGGGTTTTTAGATTGCTTGTTGCTAATTTTTAGTTGTGGCTTATGCAGGAGGAGCTCTGGGAGTAATGAAATAACAGTCAGTTAACCATTTAACAAGTCAGCAAACATCGAATAACAAGTAGAGGCAGTCAAACCAAAATGCGCTATTGTCGTTAAAAATAGAGAAGAATAAATTTTAACGACATGAACATGATACTGAATATAATAAAAAAAGGAGCGATGGTAGCCTTTGTGGCAGCAATAAGTTTTAGCTGTGGACAGGAAAGACCAATAACAGAGAAGGATACAAGCACGGGTACTGCAGAAGCCATTGTGGAAGGAAACCCATCGGCGGCTAACCTGAACAACCCGCGCCCGGCTCCAATTGGCGATACTTCTAAAACCGGAGAACAGGCTAACAGATTTGGCCAGATGAACCCGAACCAGGACTCAGCAGCCCGTGCTCAGATCGAGTTTGAGAAGCAACGGCAGCTAGAGCAAAATCCGAATCAGAAACCAACAGTTACAACACCTGAGCGCCGTATAGACGGTAGCAGGCAATAGGTCTAATTTCCTATAGAACCCAAAAGGCCTTCCGCTGAAGCAGCGGAAGGCCTTTTGGGTTTTTAGATGTAAGTATAGGGGCAAAATTATTTATACCATGCCATTTAATTTTTTTTATTTGGGCAAAGAATTGATATTCAATATTTTGGATCAAGAAAAGTCTTGAGTCCTGTTACTTGGCATCAGTTATTTTATTACAGCATTAGCGCTGGCAGCAGGAATGACTAAGCCATTGCCATGTTTCTTCCGGCCCTTCAGGTGCAGGTTGTAAATAATAACCGAGACAAAAATGAGCAAATAGGCCATTATTTTAGTAGGTGTGGTTTGTTCATTGTAGAAAATAAAAGCCACTAAAAAATTAATAACCGGGTTAATGTACATCATAATGCCTACCGTGCCGGAGGTAAGTTCTTTAAGGGCGAATAGGTTTAGAAAAAGCGGAAGCACCGTAAAGCCAGCACTCAGAATAGCCACCACACCAAAAAAAGCAGGCGAAAGGGCTACAGCCGCTGTATCAGAAAAATAGAGGTACAGCGGCGCGATAAGAGCAAACGACAGCAGGAGCTGCAAGGTGAGCAGCACGATTTTGTCGTATCCCTTCAGGATGCGTTGCGTGATGAGGTAGAGCGCGTAAGTTAACCCCACCAGCAAGCTGAATAACAGGCTTGTTAAGTCGCCGTTGCCAATCATGGCGCAGCTTATGGCGCTCAACCCGATAGCCAGCCACTGGTTTAGCAGTAGCTTTTCTTTCAGGAGCAGAAAACCCAGCACTGCCGTAAGAATAGGGCACAGGAGGTAAGAAAACGAGCCCGCCTGAATGCTGATGTGATTAACCACATAAATAAAAGCCAGCCAGTTAACCGTAAGCAGAAGCCCGCCTAGCAAGGTATAGAGGGTGAAGGAGCGCTTTTCTTTGGCAGAAGCTGCCATTGCCTGCTGCCACGTAACCAGTAACTCCTTCCGCCTGAAAAGCCCTGAAATGAAGAGCAGAATCAGCACCGAAAAAGCAATGCGGTAAAACAGAATCTGAGCGCTTGAGTAAGCCGCCAGTTCCTTTAAAGGAATCGGAATAAAGCCCCAGATAATGAAGGCAGTAAGGCCGGCTGCATAGTATGATTTAGAGGAATGAGCTTTCATAAATTAAAAAAGAGTACAAAATTACAAGTTGTAACGCTAATAACTTAGTCCGGCTTGCAGATAATTTGGCGTTACCTGGTTTTTTACTGTAAAGATTTTAACATTTCGTTTAAGTTATAACTGATGTTACGCACTAATGCGACCAGTATAAAAATATTATTCCCAAGGCAACTCCAACCAGTCGCTGCCGCTTTAGCCTCAACTAAGAGCACAAATTCCCAGTTCTTGGGTTGAGCGCCTTTGCAGGTTTCCGGTGCCGCAGGCAGCCTGAGCGCGAGCGAAGGCAGGAAAGTTGCAGCAGCGCGATGCCCGAGAACGGGGCCCGCGGCCGTGAGCGCTCGGAGCAAAACAATGGAACATGCAGGGTTAAGGGCACCGAAGAAAACTATTGCAAAGAGTATTAGAACCAACTTAAAGGAGACTGCCTGATAAATGTGCGTAACATCAGTTATAAGTTGAAGAACAGCCGCTGCACCCTCAACTTAACCATTGATCAATTTAACCTCTAATCACCTGTAATTTATTCAGATGAAAACGCCCTTCCGAAGCTTTCTGGAGATTTTAGATACTAGATGTTAGACACTAAGTGCATTCAAGTAAGTTTTGTCGTATAAATAGCTGTTAAAGAAGTCATTCTATGAAGGCTATCGTA
>NZ_VRTY01000085.1 GCF_008017455.1 Pontibacter qinzhouensis
TCTTGAAGCTGGTACTTTTTATTTTTGCCTACACCATCAACAGATGTGTATAATCGCAACTTGAATTATTTAGCAGGAAACGAAAAGCTGTTCCGGCAGAATGGTATAGACCTACCCGCAGAGTTGCTGCAGGCGGCACAGGACTTGCAGCAACAGGCAAAAACAGCTATATTCTTCGGAGATACTACCACTGCTCTTGCCGTTTTTGCTGTAAGCGATCCGATAAAGCCCACAGCAGCCGAGGGGATTAAGGCGCTGCAGGCCATTGGCATAGAAGTGTACATGCTCACCGGCGATAACCAGCAAACAGCAGCAGCCGTTGCCGGGCAGGTTAACATAACAAACTATAAAGCTGAGATGCTGCCAAACGAGAAAGCCGAATTTGTGAAAGCGCTGCAACAACAAGGCAAAACCATCGCAATGGTCGGAGATGGCATAAACGATGCACAGGCACTGGCGCTGGCCGACGTAAGCATCGCCATGGGCCAGGGAACAGATGTGGCCATGGATGTAGCCGGAATTACCCTAATGCGCTCCGACCTGAACCAGGTTGCCGCAGCCATTACCTTATCGCGGGCTACAGTGCGAACCATCCGGCAGAACCTGTTTTGGGCTTTTTTCTACAACGTTATCTGCATACCGGTGGCAGCAGGTCTTCTTTTCCCATTCACAGGTTTTCTGCTGAACCCGATGATAGCCGGTGCTGCCATGGCTTTAAGTTCGGTATCGGTAGTAGGCAACAGCCTGCGCCTGAAATCAGTTAAGATATAGCCTCTAACCCTTGACTAAAAATTATCAAAATTGCTTCTGAAGGCCATTTTGATTTAAATAATCTGCCTGGATACTCCATTAAGCAAAACCTCATAAAATAGACGATTAAACTTTAATTCATAAATTAAACAAACATGAAAACCTACAAATTTAAAACAACCATAAACTGCGGAAGCTGTGTTAGAGCTATTACACCTCATTTTAATAAGCTGGAAGGAGTAACAGAATGGAAAGTAGACACGGATAATCCTGATAAAGTGCTCGAAGTGAAAACTGAAACACTCGATGCCCAAACCATTCAAAACACGGTTCAAAAAGCCTGGTTTAAAGCAGAGGCTATAGCTTAAAGCAGCCAAAAGTATTGCTGCCTGGTTGGAACCCTAGTCCTATTTTAGATGGATATAGCTTTGAAATGTTATATCCATCTAAAACAGGACTTTGCAAAAGTAACCCAAAGGTTGAAAATCGATAAAAGCAGGAGGAGGTAATAGAGCCATGAAGACATAACTCCTTTCCTCCTAAGCCTTCGCATCTTTGATGGCACTGTGCTCGACAAGTGGCACTTACGGGTTCTGGGCCTGGTGAGGCAGCAATATGTGTATCAACGTGCGCTGTCTCATCAAAGGCATCGGCATGGTCAACTGCCTCTACCTGGACCTTATCAATCAGCAGAGTTCTGGCTCCTGAAATTCCGTATTTTCAACCCCGATACGAACGGCAAGAGCAAGCCGGACCACGTGCTGGACAGCTGGTACGCCACCACCATTTTGGAGAAATACCTGCTAAAGGAGGGAAAGGCCTTTTATTACCCAATCAAGAGCAGCAGGAAGGTTGATTACGCTGCAGGCTGAAATAGAGCATCGAGCAGCATTACGGTGAGGTGAAACAGCTCATGGTTATAGAGGAGTCGCGGTGTCGCCTGGCAAGGGCACAACGAAACCATATATTTGCCGCGGCACTGGTATGGACCAGGCTCAAGTGCCTGCCGTGTTTTCTCAGGAGCACTATGCTTCTAACGCCATTTCTTTCAGGCTCTATCCCCGGGTCTTTACAAATATTTTAGAAAATCATTTGCTAATGCCCTATACAATCTACTACATTTACGGGTAATGTCGGGCATTGGAGCCATACCTAATAAACTGTGCTACCCTATCTTGTGGTTAGTCCTAACGCTGCTGTTTTCCCTGCAGATGCAGCCAGGGCATGTCTTTTATGAGGCAAAACACCGCCACGCCGATACAAACAGGGAACTACAACTGGAGCAGGGGATAGAAGTAGCTTCTGCACAAGGTGTGTTGCATGAAATGAATATTAATTTTATTACGGCTGTCATCCTTTTCCTGCTGCTTTCAGTTGTTCTTTTTACGCGTAAAGTAGAATTCTTTACTGGCCACTTTTCCCTTGCTGCCAACTACTGGGGCTGCATTGTTCCTCAAGGTCCCTAAGCTCATTTCTTTACTTTTTCCCATTATTCCGTGCCGGAGCCTGGTGCTCAGGTGGCAGGGCTTCCTGTGCCAGTTGGCTGCTATGAAACAGGCATGAATATGCAGTAATAGTACTGTATAATGGCACCGGTATTCCTGCTGCTTGCTGCACACATGGTAGTTATGTCGCTGCCGGGTCAAAATAGTAATGTGAATTTTGGGTTTAACTAGTTAATACAAGACAGCATCAAAAACAATAGATTACAATTTGCTGAAATATTATTCTGCTTTTTAAGAGTTGGTCTTCCTGCTGAGAAATTATATGAAATTATTTAATTCTTTATTTCAGTTTACCTTTTACCTTTGCTGTATGGGTGCAAAGAGCAAAGCCATGAAAGTTAAGTCATGGTGGCTACTGGCTATTGTAGCCAGCTTGCTTTTGCATATTGTTACTCCCAGTATAGCCAGACCAGAAATTAATTTGCCATCCCACCAGACTTCTGTAAAAAAGGCTGAACATGTCCCTCAAATCATGGTTGTGCAGAGGAAGAACCAATCGGAGACTCTGAAAGACTTTCAGCCTGAGAAATTGTTCAAAGCCAAAATGCTGGCTTATTTGTTGAAGCAGCTCTTTTCATTGCTTTGCTCTTACAGCGCCCCGCTTAAAAGTTCGACTGTCCCTTATCTTTTTTCTCCATCTGATTCCATTTTCCTCAAAGGGCCTTAGCTGTCTTTAAATTTTCTGGTAATTTAGTTGGAGCTCGTAATCTTACTCCGGAAGTTTGAAAAAGATACATACAACATTTGCCGGATACTTTCTTTTTTTCCTCTTTTTAATTTTGTACTATCCTTATGGAATTTATTCAATACTTGCTGGATTTCATCCTGCATATAGACCAGCATCTGGTGCAACTTTCTAATGAATACCAAGGCTGGCTGTACCTGGTGTTATTTCTAATAATTTTCTGCGAAACAGGTTTGGTCGTTACTCCCTTTCTACCCGGCGATTCATTGCTCTTTGCTGTGGGGGCATTGGCTGCTAACCCATCATCGGGCTTGAGCCTGGCTTTACTGCTGGTGTTGCTTTGCACGGCCGCCATTGTGGGCGATTCTGTTAACTATTATTTAGGCTCAAAATTAGGCAGCCAATTCTATCTGCGCGATTTCTGGTTCCTGAAAAGATCGCATATAGCGCAAACGCAACGTTTTTATGCCAAGTACGGAGGGCGTACAATTATATATGCTCGTTTTGTACCTATTGTTCGTACGTTTGCCCCTTTTGTGGCCGGTATTGGGAAAATGGATTTTAAGCGTTTTTTCTTTTTTAATGTAACAGGTGCTTTGGTCTGGGTTATATTCTTTACAGTAGCAGGTTACTTGTTTGGCAATATCCCGGCGATAAAAAACAATTTCACGTTGCTTATCCTGGCTATTATCGTTTTGTCCATGCTGCCACCGGTGCTGGGTATCATAAAGGCACGGTTTGGTGTTAAAAAAGAACCGGTAGGGTAGTAGTAGCGCTTTTATATTACAGGAATGGCTTTAAACGAACAAACGCTTCAGGAGCAGTTCTCCTTAAAAAAAGTGTTGTTGCCTATGCTGCTGGGGTTGAGCATAGTCGGGTACATGCTCTATCGGAACTATGAGCCGGCACAATTACAGATTCTCCGGCAGGCCAGCCCGTTATGGCTCGGTATTACCTTGCTGGTTCTTTTTATCCGCGATTTCGGCTATATATACCGCATCCGTTCTGTAACAGACAAGGCTCTTTCCTGGCGCCAGAGTTTTAGCGTGATCATGCTATGGGAGTTTGCCTCCTGTGCGCTCCCATCGGTGGTAGGCGGCTCCACTGTGGCCGCTTTTATGCTGATGAAAGAGAAGATACCGCTTGGCAAATCGATTGCCCAGGTAATGGTAACAGCCATGCTCGATAACCTGTATTTTGTAGTAACGGTGCCTGTGGTGTTGTTAATGGTGGGCAGCAGTGCCTTACCGGCTAACGATGTAGTAGGAGAGGCCATCCGGACAGGGTTGGCTACTGCCTTTGCTGTTAGTTACCTGTTGGTGACATTGTATGCCTTCCTGATGGGGTATGCGCTGCTTCTGAATCCGCGGGCCGTTAAAAGGTTGCTGTTGCGGCTAAGCAGGTTACGGTGGCTTAAGCGCTGGCGCCTCACCCTTTTTAACCATGCAAACGAATTACTGATTGCCTCGCAGCATCTGCGCCATAAAGGAGCAGGCTATTGGTGGCGTGCCAGCATTTCCACCGCCTTTGTCTGGACAGCCCGGTATGCTATAATCGGTTGCCTTATAGCTGCGTTTACACAACTTGCCCTTCAGGAGCATATACTACTGTTTTCCCGTAACCTGATTTATAAAATAGTGCTGATGATGTCGATAACACCGGGTGCAGCAGGAGTGGCAGAAATAGCCTTCCCGGCTTTTTTCGGAATGTTTTTGGGAAGTTTTACCACCATCGTTGTATTGCTGTACAGGCTGCTTACTTATTACCTCTACCTGCTGATGGGCGCGCTTGTTTTCCCCCGGTGGGCCAGCCGTGTTTTCAGCAAGATAGGAAGAAGAGCGGACCAGGCAGCGGTGCCGGCAGAGTAATCAAAATTTATAACCGGAAAATCAAGCAAAATGCGGCAAATACTGCATAATGTCAGGAGAAGAAAATCGGTGGCAGCTGTTTTAGAAAGTTTGCACAATGAAGAAACTTCTGGAGGAAATCAACTGGTACGAACCCTGCGCCTCAAAGACCTGCTTGCCTTTGGTATTGCTGCGATCATAGGTGCGGGTATTTTCAGTACGATTGGTAACGCGAGTGCGGCTGGCGGACCTGCTGTTTCGCTGCTGTTTATTTTTACCGCCCTTGCCTGCGGTTTTTCTGCGCTGTGTTATGCCCAGTTTGCTTCCGCTATACCGGTGGCTGGTAGCGCCTATACTTATGCTTACACCTCGTTCGGGGAGCTGGTAGCCTGGATTATTGGCTGGGACCTGCTTATGGAGTACGCCATCGGGAACATAGCCGTAGCCATTTCCTGGTCCGATTATTTTACTGCCATGCTGGATGGAGTCGGGTTGCCTGTTCCGGCTTACCTGACGATGGATTACCTGAGTGCCTCCCGGGGCTATACCGAAGTAACTGCTCTTCTGGCTGGCGGACAGACAGTAGCAGACATTCCGGCTGCTGCTTTTAAAGCGTATGAGGCGTGGTTATACGCACCTGCTTTGGGTGGCATAAAGCTTATTGCCGATGTGCCTGCCCTCGGAATAACTGCCCTGATCACATACCTGGTATACGTAGGGGTAAAGGAATCGAAGCGGGCGGCTAACCTGCTGGTTGTGCTGAAACTTGTTGTAATTCTTCTGGTTATTGCAGTAGGGGCTTTTTATGTACAGCCTGCCAACTGGAATCCTTTTGCGCCCAATGGCATATCAGGTGTCCTGAAAGGGGTTTCGGCTGTTTTCTTTGCCTATATTGGCTTTGATGCCATCTCTACCACAGCAGAAGAATGCCGGAACCCGAAGCTCGACCTGCCCCTGGCCATGATGCTGACGCTGGTGGTATGTACGGTGCTGTATGTGCTGCTGGCCCTGGTGCTAACCGGCATGGTACCTTACCACGAACTGGCTGTAGGCGATCCGCTGGCCTTTGTATTTGCAAGGGTAAACCTGCCTGCCATGGCCGGTATAATAGCTATCAGCGCCGTAATTGCCATGGCCAGTGTGCTGCTGGTGTTTCAGTACGGGCAGCCCCGCATATGGATGAGTATGAGCCGCGATGGCCTGTTGCCAAAGGCCTTCTCACGTATTCATCCAAAACACAAAACACCCTCTTTTGCCACAATAGTAACCGGTTTTGTAGTAGCAGTACCTGCCCTGTTTATGAACCTGACCGAAGTGACGGATTTAACCAGCATTGGTACGCTGTTCGCCTTTGTGCTGGTATGTGGAGGCATTCTGGTGCAGGATTTTAAACAGGAAACCCCGGCTGCCGGTAAAGGATTCCGGGTGCCTTATATTAACGGTAAATATGTGTTGCCTTTCCTGCTGATCATACTCCTGGCACTGTTGCAGGCCTTTCACCCGGAGGGAATAGCAGGTTTTATGAACATACTAGGAGGATCTGACGGGGTAACTACCTGGGAGGAATGGAAACATAAACTTCCATTGGCAGGATTTATTATAGTAACGATGGCAATGACCGTGCTAACCTACAGGCACCGGCTTTCGCTGATTCCGGTATTGGGTTTGCTCACCAACCTTTACCTGATGACTGAATTGGGAATTACCAACTGGAGCCGCTTCCTGATCTGGCTTTTGTTAGGCATGGTGGTGTACTGTTGTTACGGCTACTGGAACAGCAGACTTGCCAAACCCAACGAGAAGGAAAGTCAATCATAATGAAACGTAGCAACATGCGAACCTGCTGGAATAAGGTGCTATGGGTATTCGGGATGCTGGTTGGGGCAACCCTTTGTGCCTGTGCCCATGCTCAAGTACCACCTCAGGAAGTTGCAGTTGATGCGCAGGGGCTGGAATGCCTGTATGAGGTAACGCCGCATGTGCCAATACCCTGGCTAAGTCAAAAGCCTGAGCAGCAGGTAGTGGATAGCAAACTACACGATAGACTGTTTCCCCATCTGCAAAGGAACAGTATATTACTTCCCATCTTTATTACAGCCTGTTTAGCTATTGTTCCAGAAGGTGCACTTTACCCTGTGTGCTCACTGCGTTACAGGCTTCAGCCTAATGGCCCCTGACATGGTGTTTATGTTCTAGATAGTACAATTTTCTGCAGGATCGTATCGGCTATTGTTGGCCCTTACCGATTGTTGCTGCCTTTATTTCTGTCTTTTCTGTTTTCCCACAAACACCATGTCTAAAAACATTTTTGCGACAAAGTCTGTCGCACACCTCATCCGTGAATCTGAGAGCGGTGAGAACGGGCTGAAGCGTACGCTCTCGGCGACTAACCTGACCATGTTAGGCATCGGTGCCATTATTGGTGCCGGTATTTTCGTATTGACTGGTACTGCGGCTGCCAATGCTGCCGGGCCTGCCATTGTGTTGTCTTTTATTGTAGCCGGTTTAGGTTGCCTGTTCGCTGGCTTATGCTATGCAGAGTTTGCCTCCATGATTCCGATTGCCGGTAGTGCCTACACGTATGGCTACGCTACCTTAGGAGAGTTCGTCGCCTGGATTATTGGCTGGGACCTGATACTGGAGTACCTTTTTGGTGCTGCTACGGTTGCAGTAGGCTGGAGCGGAAACTTTGTAAGCCTGCTCAACTCCCTTGGGATATCGGTTCCTGTGGCTATAGCCAGTGCCCCTCTCGCATACGATGGCAGCTCCTTTGCCTTTACAGGATCCTACATAAACCTGCCGGCAGTACTGCTGATCTTGGTAATGACCTGTTTACTGGTAGTTGGCATACAGGAGTCGGCGCGGTTCAATAACCTGGTTGTCGTAATTAAAATTGCCATTGTGCTGCTGGTCATTGCCTTCGGGTTCCGCTATGTGGATGCTGCCAACTGGGAACCGTTTATACCAGCCCGGGAGATTTTGCCTGATGGAGGTGCCCGCTATGGCTGGCAGGGTATCATACAGGGGGCGGCCATTGTCTTCTTTTCCTACATCGGGTTCGATGCAGTAAGTACGGCCGCACAGGAGGCTAAGAACCCGCAACGTGATATGCCTGTTGGTATGCTGATGTCGCTTGGCATTTGTACGCTGCTCTATGTGCTGATGTCGCTGGTGCTGACTGGTCTGACATCTTACAGCAACCTGAATGTGCCTGACCCGGTACTGGTGGCGCTGGAAGCAGCAGGCCCGGCCCTGAAATGGCTTTATTTTTTTACCGGGATAGGGGCAGTAGCCGGTCTGGCTTCTGTTGTGCTGGTGATGCTGATGGGACAGCCGCGTATTTTCTTCGCCATGTCACGCGACGGGCTGTTGCCGTCTCTTTTCGGGAAAGTGCACCACAAGTATAAAACGCCTTATGTTACTACCATTGTTTCAGGTGTTATAGCCGCTATAGTGGCCGGTATCTTCCCGATTGGCCTTTTAGGGGAACTGGTAAGTATAGGAACCTTACTGGCTTTTGTCATTGTATGTGGCGGTATCATTGTACTGCGCTACCGTAGCCCGCACCTTCACCGTCCGTTCCGGACTCCTTTTGTACCGCTTGTACCCTTGCTGGGCATCCTTATCTGCGGCTATATGATGCTGAACCTCGGTTTCGATACCTGGCTTCGTCTGATTATCTGGATGGCTATCGGCGTATTGGTTTACCTCTTTTACGGCCGTCACCACAGTAAGCTGCGGAACTCTGCAGAAGGTAAGGATCCTGTTCCGCTTCCCTAAATAAATACTTCTTTTTATTATAAAAATTACCCAACCACATTAAATTTAATTGTATCAGACATGCAGCTTATAGATTATTTTGTTTTCCTGGTTTACTTTGTTCTGGTATCAGGATACGGCATTTACATATACCGAAAGCACAGGGTGCTGGAGGCCGATTCCAAGGACTACTTTCTGGCAGAAGGCTCCCTCACCTGGTGGGCGATCGGGGCTTCTCTTATCGCTTCCAACATCTCAGCAGAGCAGTTCATAGGCATGTCTGGCTCTGGCTTTGCCATGGGGCTGGCTGTTTCGGCTTATGAATGGATGGCGGCACTTACCCTGGTATTAGTAGCCGTGTTTTTCCTCCCGATTTACCTCAAAAACAACATTTACACCATGCCACAGTTTCTCTCACAGCGCTACAACACGCTGGTGAGTACACTTATGGCTATTTTTTGGCTGCTGGTGTACGTGTTCGTGAACCTGACGTCTATCCTGTACCTGGGGGCATTGGCTATCGAAACCATTACAGGCATCGGTTTTACCTGGTGTGTGTACGGGTTAGCCATTTTTGCGATTATTATTACCCTGGGCGGCATGAAAGTAATTGGCTTTACAGACGTATTCCAGGTGTTTGTGCTGATCTGCGGTGGCCTGGCCACAACTTACCTGGCCCTCGACCTTGTAGCGCAAGAGTTTGGTGGTTCCGGGTTTATAGATGGCCTTACATTCATGACCCGCGAAGCATCCTCTCATTTTCATATGATCCTGAACAAAGGGCAGCTTACCATTCCGGACGGCATGGGAGGCACCAGGGATGCGTACATGGATTTACCGGGGCTTTCTGTATTGGTGGGCGGTTTATGGATCACGAACCTGAGCTACTGGGGAGCCAACCAGTATATTGTGCAGCGGGCGTTGGGTGCCGACCTTAAAACCGGGCGTAGCGGCCTGTTGTTTGCCGCTTTCCTGAAAATGCTGATGCCAGTTATTGTGGTATTGCCGGGTATTGCCGCCTACGTGCTCTACCAGCAAGGTATGTTTCAGGAGGAAATGGCCAACGACCTGGGGCACGTGAAGCCTGACCATGCATACCCGGTGCTATTAAATCTGCTGCCAAACGGCCTGAGAGGTTTATCGTTTGCGGCACTCACGGCTGCCATTGTGGCTTCGCTGGCTGGTAAGGCAAACAGTATTTCAACCATTTTCACGCTCGATATCTACAACAAGTTTATACGGCCGGGTTCCAGCGAGAAACAGCTGGTAATGGTAGGAAAGATAACTGTTGTGGTGGCTTCTTTGATTGGTGTAGTGGTGGCACCATCGCTGCGGAATCTTGACCAGGGCTTCCAGTACATTCAGGAGTACACCGGCTTTATTTCACCGGGTGTGCTGGCCATTTTCCTGCTGGGCTTCTTCTGGAAGCGTACCACCGCGCTGGCCGCTGTAGTGGCTGCAGTACTTACCATTCCTATGTCCACTTTCCTCAAATTTCAGTTCCCGGAAATCCCGTTCCTCGACCGCATGGGCATTGTTTTCCTGGTGCTGGCAGCGCTGATGGTCCTTATAACCCTGCTCGACCCTAAGAGCAAAAACAACCCGAAAGGCCTGGTGGTTGAACCTGCCATGTTCAAACCTAATGCTGGGTTTATAGTAGGTTCGGTCATTATTTGTGGTATGCTGGCTGCCCTGTATATCGTGTTCTGGTAAAAACAACCTGTAACAGCACCGTCCGCTGCGCCCCATAAGCTATGCTGCAGTGTTTCGGTGCTGTTACAGGTTATCTAATCTATGAGATTGGGTTGGTAGCAATTATTCTAATGAAATTGGCCTTCTGAAGCTTTTTCATCAGAATTTTGCCAAGGGTGTATCCTGCATTTTTTACTTGAATATATGTAAATACTCTTAAGTAAGTTCTGCCACACTACGTGCATGCAAATTAGCTTTAGCTAAAAAGTTAGAACAGGATACAAGCCACTCTGCAATTATTCCAACGAAATTGGCCTTCTGAAGCTTTTTCATCAGAATTTTGCCAAGGGTGTATCCTGCCTATTTTACTTACATGCACTTAGGCTAAAACCTTGTTCGATAATTTTCCGACTGTTAGACCTTGCACTACAATAGAGAATACCACTACAAAGTAGGTCATCTCCAGGAGCAGCTCTTTGTAGGTTGGGTCTGTTACAGATAGCACTAAGGCAATGGAGACACCTCCGCGCAAACCTCCCCATACTAACACCGTAAGCGTGCCTTTGCTTAATTTAGGGTTGAATGGCACAATAAGCGAAGGAATCCAGATGGAAATAAAGCGTGCAACGAGTACCACTGCAATGGCAACAACTGAGATAAGCCAGTAAGTCTCAAAGTCCGGGATCAACAGCAGCTCGAAACCGATAAACAGGAACAGAATAGCATTCATTACCTCGTCCAGCAGTTCCCAGAACTTGGTGATATAATCTTTGGTGAGCGTAGACATAGCCACTTTCTTTCCATAATTACCAATAATAAGTCCGGCAGCCACCATGGTAAGAGGACCTGATATATGCATGGCATGTGCAATCAGGTAGCCTCCCATCACAACAGACAGCGTGATCAGGACGGAGACGATGTAATCGTCTATGCCTTTCATCGCCTTCGATGCCGTATAACCCAGTAGTACACCCAGGAACAACCCTCCCAATGCCTCTTTTGCCAGGAGCCAGGAGATGGAGCCCAATGAAATTTGTGTGTCCGGGGTTTGTGTCAGTTGCAGGAGCACGGCAAAGAGCACCACAGCCACGCCATCGTTAAAAAGCGACTCACCGGTTATTTTCGTTTCCAAAGACTTATTTACATTGGCTTTTTTAAGAATGCCCAAAACTGCAATCGGGTCGGTGGGAGAGATTAAGGCCCCAAACAACAAACAGTACATAAAGGGTATATCAACCCCAAAAAAAGGCGTTATAAAATATACCATTCCCCCGATAACAAATGTTGACAGAATAACGCTGATCGTAGAGAAAGTGAGCACAGGCAGGCGCTGCTCCCGAAGATCAGCGAAGTTAACATGTATGGCACCGGCAAAGAGCAGGAAGTTCAGCATGGCACCCATCAGCACCTCCGTAAAGTCCAGTTCTGATATAAGCATAAACAATCTGCCTGTAGTTTCCGGGAAAATGCTATTGCCGGCAAACCTGATGATAATGGAGGCTATAATGGCCATCAGCATGATGCCGATAGTAGATGGTAACTTAATAAACCTGTGGTTTACGTAGGCAAACAAAGAAGCAAGAACAATAAGGACTGAAAATGAATAGTATAACTCCATAGTTTAAAGAAAACGAACCTTTATGAGAATATTTAAAACAATAGTGCTCTTTGGGAAAACAAAATAGTTAATAGAAAATAAACCTGCGGAAATACCTAAAGGGAGTATTGCCCCATGCCGTGAAAATGATAAATCTTGCTGGCATATTGGGTCAAGCTGGTTGTACTGTTTTCGGAACTTGTAGGGTTGGGCAGGCGCAATTATTTTAGTGTCTTTTTTTCTAACCATTAACAGTTGATGATTTTGATGTGGAAAGTTTACTTCCGTTAAAATTTAGTATGGGATACCTGATTAATATTAGAGCTTATTTATGTACTAGAAACCAAATATAATTTAATATTAATAGAGTTTATAACATATATAGAAGTTTCTGTATTCAGATTAACAGGACTGCCCTTGCCCGCTTTCTGCTTTTTGTTTCTCTTAATGGCGAGTTTTTAGCTCGTGGCAGCAATATATTTATAAGAATATAGATACCTTAAAATTTGACATAAACTTAAATTAATACTATAAATAAAGTAAATATAACGTGCTTTTCAGTTTAAACAGTAAAGTTTTAATGGTACCAAAGAAGTAAGCTGGTTTAAAAATCTATTCAGTATGTTCAGACTTCTTAAAAATCAAGCTATTTCTCAGTTCAATTTAAAGAAATCTTTTTAGCATTACTTCTTTAGACTATGCTGAAAGCCGGTGATTAACTGATGATGCTGTTTGAGAGGGAGTAAGAATTAGAAGATGGTAAGTACATAGTTGAATGGGTGTGGTCCAGGCTCAGGAGCTGGCTTATGCTTACAACCAGATTGTATACCTAATAAAAATGCCTTGCTAGACAATTCTCTCTCAGCAACTGCTAAAGCTAGACATTGCATATACTTAAAGTTCTAAAGTCCGAAAAATCATTCACATTGCGTTTTAACAGAAACGGCAGGCTTTCGTGGCCTGCCGTTTCTGTTAAAACGCAATGTGAATGATGGCTAAAAGTGTGTTGTTATGGATGATGAATTGTTCTAAGCTAATTTTAGAAAAGATGTTCTACCAGGCCCAGTTCGGGCAGAGAACTTTGGCAGCATTCCGAAGTTTTAATCCGACTACTACTTCATGGCTGCCGGAGTTGGTGCCCCGAAGTGGAGATGTGCCTGCATCATAAGAATAGGCAACATCTAATAGCGGACTAACGTTAACCCCGGCCATGGCAGCTACTGCTTCGTTGTGCCGGTACGAAACTCCTGCCCAGATTCTGTCGGCATACATCACCTTCATATTAGCATCTACAGAAGCGGGACTGGGAGAGGCCATTTTAACCATCACCGATGGAATGACTGCAATACCAGGTGCCGCGTTTATTCTGTAACCGGCAGTAGTATAAAAGTGCTGCTGCAACGCACCAGACTGGTCGGCACCACTGTTGCTGGTTATAATGTATTCGCGCTGGCTGGGGAGCAACTGAGAACCGGCAACACCTACATAAAAATTCTGGGAATAGAGCCAGAAACCCATGTTAAGGTCAAACTTTGTTTCGTTGGCACGTCCGTCGTTTAGGGCTGGGTCATTCATATTCACGGCTCTTATCCGGCTAGGGTCAAGGCTATATTGGATGAGGCCTGGTGCCACACCCGCCGACAGTCGTATGGATCGTGTTATAGGCTGATGGTAGGCATAGCTGAAGCTAAGGCTGCTCCTTTTCAGTACACCAGTTTTTGTTGTCATGGCGGTGGCACCGATACCATGGTGCGCCTTCACCCGGCGGTACACATTCGTCCTTTTGGTGGTCGATTCTTTCGGCATATCCTTAAATTTTCTGCTGCCATAGTTCGTCGTCATATCCTTGTTCAAGGGCATGTGCACAGTGGTATAATACGTAACCGGTGCGCCTTCCAAGCCACTCCACTGGTGCCTCGATCCGAATTTAACGTCAGTATAGTCTTCAATTCCTGAAATGGCAGGGTTTGCCAGGTAGTTGTTGAGGGTATATTGCGAAAACTGCGGCTTTTGTTGTGCCAGTACCGGACTAGCAGCCAGCACCAGCACAGCTAAACAGGCGAGTATAAGTTTGTTCATGTAGGTTAATTATTTAACAATGGTCACCGATCCTGAAATAGGTTTATCTTTATTGTTGTTGAAATGAATAACATAATAATAACTAGCTGTTGGCAATACATTTCCCTGGTGTTTGCCATCCCAGGGCCGCGGATACCCATCTGAGGTAAAAACAAGTGATCCCCATTGGTTAAATACCTGCACTTTGCAGGTTGTTATCTCTGCGAGACCTTTAATTTCCCAGGTATCATTTATACCATCTCTGTTCGGCGTAAAGGTGTTCGGAATATTTTTCCGTAGCAGCTGCACATCTGTTGTTTGTTGCTGTGCCAAAACGCTACCAGTTAAAAAGAGCATAACTATGCCCGTTGCTAAAAGCTTGTTCATAAAAAGGTGTTAGAAATGTTTCAATCCGGATTTGCGACATCCTTCGTAACAAAGGATGTCGCAAATATAGCGGAAGTATTGTATTTTAAAAATGCTATAGATCAATTGAAAATAGGCTGCTGATCATCACATAATTTTACTTTACAATAGAAACACTTCCTGACAATGGTTTTTCTGTAGCATCCAGGCGAATAATGTAATAATAAGTTGCCATTGGCAGATCCTGACCATGAAAGCGGCCATCCCATGGAGTTTTATAGCCTTCGGAGGTATATACTAAGGTACCCCACTGGTTAAATACCTGCACCTGGCAATTGGTATATTGGGTCAGGTGCGGAATCTCCCAGAAATCGTTGATGCCATCGCTGTTAGGTGTAAAAGTGTTTGGTATATCAACTGCAGGCAACACGGTTACCACTACCTCGTCTGTAGACACGCACCCTTCTTTTGTTTTTACTGTTACAGTATAGGTTGTCGTTACCTCCGGCGAAGCCACAGGAGAGGCAGAAGTCGGGTCGTTCAGCCCAATGGCCGGAGACCAGGAGTAGCTTGTGCCGCCACTAGCTTTTAAGGTAGCATTTCTTCCTTTTACAAAGATTACGTCAGGTCCGGCATCGGCAGTTGGCGACGTAACCGTTACTGTAACTGCCTTCCGCTCACCGGCACAAGACAGGGTCACTTCCTGAACATAGTAGGTGGTAGAAGACGTAAGCACTGGTGTTTCGAAATTGGAGCCTGTATGAATAGGGCTTCCTCCGGTTGCTGTTGTAAACCACTCCAGCTTGCCACCTGTTCCTTTTGCTCTCAGTTCAGTGCTGGTATTAAAGCAAATGCCCACCTGGTCTGCTGTTGGTGCTTTAGGCAATTGGTTAATGGTAATGGCCACAACATCGCTTATCAGCTTGTCGCACGACTCTGACGATACCACACGTCTGTACCATGTGTTGCGGGTAAGTTCACCTGGTGCATAATCAGCGCCTGTGTTGTTGCCTGCCGCAGTCGTAAAACCGTTGGTAGGGCTGGTGGTACTACTTTCCCAAAGGTAAGTATAGCTGCCGCTACCACCTGTCGGCATAGAACCGGTTAGCCTGGTCGGAGCTGTTCCGTAGCAAATGGTTTGGCTGGAACTGATTTTGTTGTTCGCCATGGCTGGTTTAACAGAAATCAGAACCGCAGCACTTGTATCTGTAAACGGACCCGAAATTACTACTCTGCGGAACCAGGTGTTCTGTGTTAAGGCAGCCGGAGCATAGTCTTTGCCGGCATTGGCTCCCTGTGCTGTTACGAAACCAACGGTAGCTCCTTTGGTACTTGCCTGCCATAAAAATAAATAGTTTCCTTCTCCGCCACCTGGTGTGGTGCCTGTCAGCATCGTAGGTTTGTTGCCGTAGCAAATGGTTTGGCTGGCCTGCACCGTGTTGCTCGTCACATCTGGTATAACTGATATTTTAATGGCCGGTGAAATATCCACACAACCACCGGAGGTTACCGTGCGTCTGAACCAGGTCGTGGCTGTCAGGGCCTGCGGCGCATAATGCATATCGTTGCGGGTACCACTTACCGGGGCAAAACCTGTGTCAGCACCTTCGGTGCTGCTCTCCCAGGCGTAGGTGTATTTACCACTACCGCCAGTTGGCTGCGAACCGGTGAGAGCAGAAGGTTTCTGACCGGCATAAATATTCTGAGCGAAGGCCACTGTGTTTCTGGCAATATCCGGTGATACCGTAATGCGTACTGCCTCTGAAACCCTGGAGCAGGCACCAGAACGCACTACCCTGCGAAACCAGGTCGTTGTGGTAAGTGCTGCCGGCGCAAAGTCTTTGGCAGTTGCACCCGCTATGTCAGTAAAGGGGCCATTCTGGTTATCGGTAGCGTATTGCCATTGGTACGTAAAATCACCTACGCTTCCTTTTGGTTGCGACCCTATGAGAGGGGCTGGTACGGTGCTAAAACAAATAACCTGTTGTTCCGATACCGAATTTTCTGTTATTGCCTGATTGACATCTACTTTTACAGCTTCAGAAACATCGGAGCATTGTCCGGATGCTGCACGCCTGCGGAACCAGGTGGTTTTTTCGAGTGCAGGCGACTGATAATTGATGTTGGTGTTACTGCCTGCTGCCGCTGTAAAAGTAGTGCCGTCCAGACTGCTTTCCCACAAATAAGTAAAAGTGTTATCTCCTCCGGTTGGCTTTGGGCCTGCCAGCAGAGAAGGTGCTTCACCGGCGCAAATGGTTTGAGCTGATGAGGTAAGCATATTTCCTGCAATTTTAGGTTGCACTGTTATTTTTACAGCTGCGCTGGCATGTCGTGCACAAGGATCAGATACAACCACCCTCCTGAAAAACATGGTACCTTCAAGTGGAGTGGGGGCAGCGTAGTTTGCTGAGGTGTTTTCGCCGGCTGCTGGTTTGTAGTCGGTTTCCTGACCAGTGCTGCTGCTTTCCCAGAGGAAGGTATAGTTGCCAGACCCTCCGGCCGGAGAAGTAGCTGTTAGCGGCTGGAACACATCGCCCATACAAATCGTCTGCGACTGGCTCACAATATTATTTGTAAGCGCTGGTAATACCTTTACCGGTTGACTGATGCTTGCCTCGCAGGCACCTGCTGATACTACTCTTCTGTACCAGAGTATCTGGTTGTAGAAAGAAGGAGTATAGTTGGGATTGTGGTTTTGGCCAGGTGCTATTTTAAAGTTATTGCCATCGGTGCTTACCTGCCAGTCGTACCTGTAGTTGCCATTTCCGCCGGTAGGTTGGCTACCGGTTAAGGTAATGGTGGCACCACTTACAGCACAAACTTCCGAATCTCCGGCTACGGTGTTTGAGGCAATAGGCTGATCAACTGTAATTTTAATAATCTGCTCACTGATCTTGCTTTCACATGTGCCGGATTTTACAATGCGCCTGAACCAGGTGGTTTGAGTTAACACGCCTGGGCTGTAATTCTGCTCATTGTTTCTGCCGGCAACCGGTTCAAAAGTTCCTGCCACTGGTTCAAAGCCATCAACTTTGCCGCTGGTGCTGCTTTCCCAGAGATACTCATATCTGCCGTTACCTCCGGCTGGCAATTCACCTTTTAACTCAGGAGCTTCGCTACCAGCGCAGATGCTGCTGTTGCCGGTAATAAGCACGTTGTTAGTGATAATAGGAGTAACAGAAACCAGAACAGGTTCTGAATAATCAGTACAGGCAGCTGAAACAGCCACTCTTCTGAAGTAGGTGCTGCGGCTAAGGGCGGCAGGAGCATAGCTTTCTGCAGTGGCACCGGATATTACAGCATAACCAGACTTTTCAGATAAACTGCTTTCCCAACGATAGGTAAAGGTGCCATTTCCGCCTTCAGGCTGACTACCAGTTAAAGAATCTGGTGTCTGGCCCGCGCAAATGGTATGAGGCTCAGAAATGGTATTTTCTGTAATTACTGGCAAAACCGTCACCTGCACTTCCGTACGTGGGCCGGCACAACCAGCTATTAAGCCTTCTACCACGAAAATAGTGGTGGCAGAAACAGCAGGTGTGTACTCTTTGCCCGCCTTGCTCGTGTGCAAAAAGGTGCCATCTGAGCTGTACCAGTTATACTGCTCTGCCGTGCCTATAGCAATCAGGTTGGCGGTGCCAGGCCCGCAGAGAAAAACAGGCTCTACTTGAGGTGCAGGTGTTTGAGGGCGCACAACAACCATTACTTCTTGCCGGCTGCTGGCGCAACCGTTCTCAGCGTGTGTCTCTGCCAAGTATTTGGTGTTTTCAGTTAACGGACCAGTAGGGAAAGAATTGCCACTATACAACTGCTTACCGGCTTCGTTGTACCATACCACAGTGCCTTCGGGGTTCTTTGCCTCCAGTGTGGTAGAGGCGCCGTAGCAGATAGTAGCGCTTACAATGGCGGGTACAGCTGGTAGTGGTTTAACGGTAATGGTCGTCTGATCGGTTGTAAAGCAGGTTCCGGTATAATAGGTATAAGTTAGGGTGTAAGTTCCTGCTCTGCCTGGTGTAAAAGTGCCATCTTTGGTAACGTGCTCTGATCCACTCCAGAGTCCGCCGGCAGGAGTTGCCTGCATGGCAAAGGAGCCACTGTTCAGACAAACTTCTTTGTCGTCTTCAGCCTCAGCAATCAAAGCCTCTCTCACAGAGACAGTCAGTTCATCGAAATTGGTACAGCCAGAGGCATCGGTATAGGTGTACCGGAGAGTAAATTCACCTTTGCCAGCTGGTAAAAACGTGTTATCTGCTACATGCGGGCCACTCCAGGTACCGCCTGCTGGTTGCCCTTTAAGCTGCACTGGTTCCGGGTTATCGCATACAATAAGATTAGGGCCAGCCTCTACTTGCGGAAGTGGTTTAACAGTAACGGTAACAGTGGCTGTGTTGCTGCAGCCGGTGCTTTCATCGTAGCCTGTAACGGTATAAGTTGTTGTAACGGCCGGAGAGGCCATTACTTCAGCACCAGTTGTCGCATTTAATCCAGTAGTTGGCTGCCAGGTATAGGTAGTGGCACCAGAAGCGGTTAAAGTAGCAGTTGCCTGGCCTAAGCAAATAGCTTGTGTGGCACTGCTCACTGTTACTGTTGGGAGTGGTTTTACAATAACCGTAAAGGTTTTGGTACTGGAGCAGCCTGTGGCCGAATTTGTTCCTCTAACGGTATAGGTGGTGGTAACAGTAGGCTTTACTGTTACTTTATTTCCTGTTGTGGCGGTTAAACCTGCAGCTGCCTGCCATTTATAGGAGGTGGCCCCAGATACTGTTAAAGTTGTCTCTTCACCGATGCAAAGCTCTGGTTTGGCCGCTGTAATAACAAGTTCTGGCGTAGGATTAATGGTAATGCGTTGCTTGGCAGGTGCAGCTGATTCTCCGCACTCGTTTAATGCATAGGCCCATACCTCATACACCGTTTGCATGTTGGTTGCAGCCGGGAAAGAGATGGTAGGATACTGGCTGCTGCTGCTGTTGTCGTCAAAACTCGCAACGCCACTGCCTGTAAGTGTTTTAACCTCCCATTTATAACCTGTTATAGTTCCAAAGTTTGCATTGTAAACAGGCGTATGCTTGGCATTATCAGGTGAGAACGCCAGGCTGGTGGTGCCGCAGTAGGGGGCAGGTGCTGGAGGAAGTGTTGCTAAGGGTTTTCCTTTAACTGTTACAGGTACTGTTTGCATGCCGTTTGGAGCACATCCGTTACTCACGGTTAACGAAATGTTATAGTTGCCAGCATTAGTAAAAGAAAATCTGGGCTCCACTGAGTTAGCAGTAGTACCCCCTGCAAAACTCCAGCCTGTAGCAGCTGTTCCGTCTGCTTTGGTTACAGCCCAGGTCCGGGTAATATTCTCTCCCTCAGATGCATCTGTTACAGTAATAGTTGCTGGCGTACATCCTGTGTCTGGCTGTTGGTTTAAAGTGAACTTGGCGGTAGGAGGGCTTGTGATAGTAATAGCCATCTCTTTGGTGCTGCCGGTGCAGGATGAGTTCGGGTCTTCCGGGCTTACCGCCAGTTTAATCAGATACTGGCCGGGTTCTGTAAAAACAACTACAGGTTTTTTAGCATGTACGTTTCCGCTCTGGATATACCAACCAGTAGCAGGCTCTATGCTCCACTCGGTTTTATGTGTCGATAAATTTAAAGAGGCATCATAGCCGCTGTTAGATACATCGTTTATGGTGATAGGCTGATTTACACAGCCTGTTTTAGAAGCGAGCCCAATATCTGCCACAGGTCCTTTAGAAATTCGAATGCCCGTCCAGGTGGCGCTAACATTGGAGCAAGGGTTCGAGGCTGTGGCAGATAAGGTAAAACCTCCTGGTTTATCGTGCGATGACTCGTTAAAGGTATGGTCAATATAAGGCCTGGCTAGCAACTCCGCATGTGTCAGGGAGAGGGTGGGGGTACCATCGTTAAAAAAGAAGGTATAGACCGTATGAGGGGAGTTGCGCTCAAAACTGTTGATGTCGAACCTATAGGTAGCAGGGGCACAGTCGGTCGTATTGCCCGCGTTTGATAGACCAATGCCAGGGTTACTTCCAAAAAAGACCTGTTCTGTTTTAGTTTGCACACAGCCGTCGTCACTGGTAACAGTCAGGACAAGGTTGTAAAGCCCGGCAAGCCGATACACGTGGCTCGTTTTGTCGAAGTTCTTACCGAAAGTGCTCGTATTGCCATCGCCCCAGTTGATCTGGTAAGTAGCATTTGTAGCCTTCGTGGTAGAGGCATTTTCGATGGCCATGGTAAAGGTGGCCGTGCTACTGTTGCTGGTACAGTAGGTGAAATTGTAATTTGGGTTTTTGATGCTGGCATCAGGTTTCTGCTCGCAATTTGTCTGTGCCATCAACTCTGTGTTACAAACGATAACAAAGAGTGTAAGTAGGAGTGAAAGCATACCTGCCTTCTGTTTCGGTTTCATAGCTGAAAGCTCAAAAAGTAATTAGAGAGTTTCTTTAAATAGGAACTGGCTGAAATGGCACTAAACTTATCAGGTTTGGTTAGACAGGCTAAGCCCTATAAGGCAAGAACATGCTGATGCCAGTACAGTTTGAATGTTATTGAAGAGCTTTTGTATTTATAAATTACACTAAAAATAGAAATCTATATAGGTAACTTTTGAGATATCGGTGTAGGAATATTGTCATATAGTGCTATCTATAAAAGTCTTGGCTAAAAGAATAACATGTAATTTTGATTTTGTAGTCCTGAACTAAAATATTAAACCCATGTGTATGCAAATTCCACCAGTTTAAAATGCAGGATATGTACAATTTGATAAAAGAAATCCGATAGTAAATAGTTCACCAGAACATATAAAATTTTAGAATCCCGATTTATACGCTTTTAATAATGCAATAAATGTGTGAATTCGGAGATTTTACCACCACATTCATTTATTAAAAAGTGCTTATTGCTCACAAACACAATTTAAAGATCGGTGCCAGCAGCTAAGGTACTATTTAGTTAGTGACATGGAAAGCAGTTTTATTAGAATAATTGAAAATTTTTTGTTAGTCACCTATAGCTAAAAATCTGATTTTAAAATAGGTACTTAACTTTTATATCAGGTTTTCCCAAAATGGTACGGATTAAGTAAGCGGAAGTCTTTTCCGAACTTTTGCTTATTACATTACCTATATTCTACAACCTGATATAGTAGGAGAGGCCAGGCCTTAATGGCAGGGCTATAAGCATTCTCTTACAAGGGAAAAATTTTAATTTTACTAATAAATGGTTGTTAGTTGTATTTAACCCAGAGCAATTACATTTATCTTATTTTCTTATGCTAATATAAAGAAAGATCTATATTGTCTGCCTGCCACTGGTGCCACGTTCTTTGACTGGATGAGTTGCGGCAGATAAATCGGCTATGGATTCGCATATAGAAAGTAAGTGGAGGTTATGGGTTTTCCCATACCGGGAAATTTCACACCTAGCAAATATAAAACCAATAAAATTTTTGAAGTTCCAGTGAAGATTTTTGAATAAGTCCTGATTTGTACTTTTAGATTTATAGAAAAATCAATTATTACTACCTGCCATGCATTTTGTTTAAATATTTTAAATAGCATCAATCATATTGTTTATGACTGATAGCCAAAGGATTATGGCAAGAATGCTAATACTTTCGTTTTATCCACTAATTATATATAGTGTTGCCTATGTTGATTAAAAATCATTGATTATGAAATAATTAGATAGGTAGGAAGCCTGCTAAACATTATATTTAAAATAAAACCCGAATAGCTTAGCTCATTAGTTTGGTTGGATGAAATTACCAGGAAAAATGTATTTAATTTATATTATATAGATTTTAAATATATTTTATGGCTCATAATTAATCCATCCTTTCTAAATCCTAAAACCTAATAAAGGGTAAAGCGTAATAAACCATAACTCACACAATCGTGATCTAAATAACTAATTAAAGAAAAGCTTCTGCTTAATATTGACGAAGAAAAATATACCAAGAATTATCTGCTTAGCGCAGGGTATAATTGTGTTTGTCATTTTGTATAGGAACTGCGGTGAACAAGAGAGATGATGAAAGACTGGTTTTTAACAAATCGAAAATATTGAGCCTAAGTAATTAAAATCATATGATTAAATAAGTACAACAACAAGCCATGAATAAGTACCGACACTACTATAGCTTCAATAGAATACTATTATTAGCAATTGATATAACGCTAATTGCATTCGCCTTTAAGATTTCTAACCTATTCCGTTACGGCGACCTTGAACTAACACGGCAATACAGCATATTCTTTGTGTTGTTTGCGCTGGTTTGGTGGATCGTTTCCGGCTTCTCGAACTACGTTTTCAGAATAGATGCCTGGTTGCCAGTTGGTAAGAAATATGCCAACCTGATAAACGCATTTGTGCTGCATGCCATTATATTGGCAACATGTATCGTGATTTTTAATCTGGAAGAACTATCAAGATTATTACTGCTTTACACCTACCTGCTCACTGCAGCTTTAATTGGTGCTAACCGATTTATACTGCAACTTATTAATAAGTATTTCACTAAGTCAGATATGGCTTACTCACGGTTTGTGATTGTAGGTACAGGTCCTGCTGCCGTATCGCTGTACCAAACGTTCAGCAACGATAACCCTGGCACTAAGTTCATGGGCTTCTTCGATGATGCGCCAAACAAGAAAAACCCTTACCTGAACCTGGTTAAAGGCGGAACAGCTGATGTGAAAGAGTTTTGCCTTCAGAACGGTGTGGATGAGATTTATTATGCTCAGCCACTTAACAACAAAGAAGAGATCGATGATTTTGCGGAATTTGCTGATAACAACTTCCTCTACTTCAGAATGGTGCCTGATTTCAGTGCGATTGTGCAGCGCGATGTGAACATGTATTTCTACCAGAACATCCCGATGATCAGCATCCGTAGAGAGCCTCTTGAACTGGTGGCTAACCGTGTAATGAAACGCGCATTTGATATAGCTTTCTCGCTTTTCGTTATCCTTTTCATCTTCCCGATACTGCTCCCGATACTGGCTATTGCCATCAAAATCGACTCTAAAGGACCAATATTCTTTAAGCAGTTAAGACCAGGTAAGAAAAACAGGCTCTTTGTGTGCTATAAGTTCAGAACCATGCAGGTGAATAACCAGACGGAGGTGCAGGCAACGCAGCATGATCCGCGCGTTACCAGAGTTGGCCGCTTCCTGCGCAAATCTAACCTCGACGAAGTTCCTCAGTTCTTTAACGTACTGCTTGGCGATATGTCGGTAGTAGGGCCACGTCCGAACCTTGTATCGCAACTCGACCATTACTCTAAGGTAATTAACAAGTATCACATGAGACACTTTGTAACGCCTGGTATTACGGGTTACGCTCAAGTTAGCGGCTTCAGAGGTGAGACAAAGGAGCTAAAACTAATGGAGAAAAGAGTGGAGTATGATGTGAAGTACATGGAGAACTGGAGCTTCATGATGGATATGAAAATTATATTCCTGACAGTTTGGAACATGATTAAAGGTGAGAAAAATGCATATTAAGTTAGAAGACTTGCCTGCAGTTGTTCACAGTGAGCCTATAGGCGCTAAACGAAAACTTTTAACCTCTTTTATCTCAACCGGTAGCTTTGACACCTTCGTAGACCAGATCTTCTGGCTTACTGAAAATAAAAAATCATCTTATGTCTGCTTCGCCAACGTGCATATGCTGGTAGAAGCCTATAAAGACAAAGACTTTAACCAGATTCTGAACAACGCAGATGTTGCCACACCAGATGGTGGCCCGGTTTCTAAAATAATGAAGGCCTTTTACGGGCAGCATCAGGATAGGGTGGCAGGAATGGATTTACTGCCAAGGCTGTTACAAGAGGCGGCTGCCAAAGGAAAATCGGTGTACTTTTATGGCTCCACCGACACAGTTCTCGAAACTGTGGTTGCCAAGGCTAAACAAGAGAATCCTGCGCTTAAAGTTGCCGGCTACTACTCGCCTCCCTTCAGGAAATTAACTGAAGAAGAAGATGCTGATATTACCAATAGGATAAATAATGCCCAGCCGGACCTTGTTTTTGTGGCATTAGGTTGCCCAAAGCAGGAGCGCTGGATGGCTGAGCATAAAGATCGTGTAAACGCCTGTATGTTAGGTGTGGGGCAGGCATTCCTGACTTTTGCCGGCTTAGAGAAGCGGTTGCCAAAGTGGGCAAGAGATTTGTCGTTAGAATGGACTTACCGCTTGTACCTCGAGCCAAAAAGGCTTTGGAAAAGGTACCTCGTTACCAACAGCATGTTTGTGTTCCTTACACTCAAGATGCTGGTATCTCAAAACATCAGAACACAAAAAGTGCGGTCGGCGAGATAAGTCTTACCCTTGACAGTTTTAAGCTTAAAATCCTTTTGAAGGGTGTTTTCATTTAAATAATTTATAACAGTAAGACCTGCCAGAGCCTAGAGCCTGGCAGGTCTTACTGTTATATTCTAATTCTGAAAAAATTACCTGGCTGCTAATTTTACCTGGTTCATACATGTTAGAATTCTTTCATAGTTATTCAACCTCAAGAAAAGAATTAGCTTTTCAGGTTCCTGCCTATTACACTTTAAAACAACTTTGTGAGGTAGACCGTGGCTAAATTAAGACTCACGCTTTAGCAGGGATTATTAAAATAAAATTAAAATAATCTGAAAATTTAGATTTTACTATATCTAAAAATAAAGCTTCACGTATTGTAGCATTAACTGGATAGCTCATAAAAAAAGCATCCATAACATCTTCTAAACACCTTATTAATAAGAAACCCTTTACATCTATTTATGAAAGCAGTAATACTCGCAGGAGGCTACGGTACAAGAATTAGCGAAGAGAGCGGCGTAAGGCCAAAACCTATGGTAGAAATTGGTGGTAAGCCCATTCTCTGGCACATCATGAAAATATATTCCTCATACGGCATCAACGATTTTGTTATCTGCTGTGGGTACAAAGGCCATATGATCAAGGAGTACTTCTCCAATTATTTTCTTTATAACTCCGATGTTACTTTCGACATGCAGAACAACAGCATGCAGGTACACCAGAACAAAACTGAATCGTGGAAAGTAACGCTGGTAGACACCGGAGAAGGAACGTTAACAGGAGGCCGCCTGAAACGTGTGAAAGATTACCTTGAAAACGACACGTTCTGCTTAACTTATGGCGACGGTGTGAGCGATGTAAACATAGCAGATGCTATTGCTTATCATAAAGAGCAAGGTACTTTAGCTACACTTACTGCCGTGCAGCAGCCAGGTCGTTTTGGTGCCTTTACCTTAAGCTCAGAAGATACCAAAGTAAACCAGTTCAAAGAAAAACCAAAAGGTGGCGATATGCCCTGGATTAATGGTGGCTTTTTTGTGCTCGAGCCCGCTGTTCTGGATTATATAGAGGGCGATGAAACTACCTGGGAGCGTGAGCCGATGGAGAAACTGGCAGAAGAAGGAGAATTATCTGCTTACCGCCATACAGGTTTCTGGCAGCCCATGGATACCCTTCGCGACAAGCACCTGCTGGAGGACCTATGGCAGAGTGGAAATGCCCCATGGCATGTCTGGAAGAAAAAGCAATCAAGCGCTGTGCTTTAAAGCGTGGCGCTTCCTGATGAGTTGGCTGTAGCACCTGCATATTATTCACAGGGGCTAATAACAGGAGCTATAGCTTTGTGGGCACAGACAATAAATTAATTTTATAGGACGGCTGTGAGCAGATGTAGCAGGAAATAGCTTGCTGCCAAAAATCTTATTTTTATTTCAGAATAAAGGATTACATGATATTTACGGAAACGAAGTTAAAAGGCGCTTATATTGTTGATGTAAAGCGAATTGAAGACGATCGCGGATTTTTCGGGCGGGCCTGGTGCAAAAACGAGTTCGATGAATTGGGCTTGTCTTCGAATGTGGTGCAAACCAACCTCTCCTCTAACAAGAAAAAAGGCACTTTGCGCGGAATGCACTTCCAGGTAACGCCACACGCCGAATCTAAACTGGTGCGTTGCACACGAGGTGCTTTATACGATGTCATCATCGATTTACGCGAAGATTCGCCCACCTATATGCAATGGTTGGGCGTAGAATTAACTGCCGATAGCTTCAGGATGTTGTATGTGCCCGAAAACTTTGCACATGGCTTTCTTACCCTCCAGGACAACACCGATATTATGTACCAGGTAACGGAGTTTTATGCCCCGGCTGCCGAAAGAGGCATTCGTTACAACGACCCTTCATTTAACATAGCATGGCCCATGAAACCGCAGGTTATTTCTGAAAAAGATCTGGCTCATGCTGACTTTGTGCATGAACTGGCGAAGCCATTGAAAAGCTAATAAAATCTTTTTTTACGTTTTCTGGATTCCTGACCGTTCTATGCGGTCAAGGGGTTCCTGCTTCACTATTGTTAAACTTACTTGCCTGCTGCTTCAGCAAAAGAATTAAAGGTAGTTGTACCAGACACATCTTTCCTGAAATCACCAAGGAAAGCGTGTCTCGTGCAAAAAGCAATTATTTAATTCAAGTTGCGATTATACACATCTGTTGATGGTGTAGGCAAAAATAAAAAGTACCAGCTTCAAGATA
>NZ_VRTY01000086.1 GCF_008017455.1 Pontibacter qinzhouensis
TAGCGAGGCCCCGTTCTCGGGCATCGCGCTGCTGCATCTTTCCTGCCAGGGGTGCAGGGGCCCCTTTTAGGCTCGCTCTCGCTCAGGCTGCCTGCGGCACCGGAAACCTGCAAAGGCGCTCAACCCAAGAACTGGGAATTTGTGATCTTAGTTGAGAATAAAGCGCAAGCGACTGTCTGGAGTTGCTCTGGGAATAATATTTCTTTGCTGGCCGCATTAATGCGTAACATCAGTAAATAACACAAATGATTTTTTGTAAGGCGGAGGGCTACGGTGCTATTTAGTTAAAACGAAATACCGGGGGCCGGTGCCGTCCCAAACGAGTTGGCTGTTGTGCCAGATCTTAGAAACCACCACCGAAGCGCTCTGATGGTGGAGCTGTTTTAACTGGCAAACGAGCGTATCGGCGGGTTCAGACTCTTTTAATTGCAGGTAGGTGGTGCTGCGGCCTTGCTGGTCTATGTGCTCGCTTGGGAACAACCGTAGAGTGTAGTGGCTGGACCGGTAGATTAAAAATCCGTTCTGGTAATCCAGGTTGCTATTCATTACCTGCACAGGCCGCCCCTGCTGCAGGTAAGATACTTTTATAGCAGCTTGCCCAATAGCATTTGGTAATGCAGGGTCCAGCAAGTCTTCTCCTGCAGCACTTACTATGCTTATTTCCACCGCCGTGTCTCGTACAAAGTCTTCCGGATCGTCTTGGCTACAGCTAAGCAACACACCAGCACTCACAAAAAACAACAACAGGGTAAGCGGTGTCAGGAGTGCGTGTAGCTTCATAAAAGGCATGGCTGTAGCGTTAAAATAGTTTAGTATTCAGATTTTTAAAAGATAAACCTAAACTATTCTAATAAAAACTGCCCTCCAAAGGTTTTTGGGTATTTTAGAGACCAGCCCTCCTCAGGTAGTTGTAATAAACAACAGATCACTTTTACCTACTTCATGTCAACAATTAGCTACAAACAACCAAATTATTCTAATGAAAACAGCCTCCGGAAGCATTTCAGGCTTTTGGGAGCTAAGGATTACAAGCCAACCAACCGTTTCCAGGTGCCTTTGTAGAGATTGTATTTGAGGGTGCTGGGCAGCGCCTTCCAGAAGTATTTGTTTACTTCCACGGCAAAACTGGGCTGCATGTAGCAGTTTATGGTGCAGCCCTGGCAGGCGGGCAGTCTCCCTTCCAGCTGCTTCAGGGCGTTTACTTCTTTGGAGTGGTAGAGGCTGTAGAGGTTGCTGTTTATCGGGAAGCCTTTGGTACCCAGATGGTAGCAAGGCAGCACCAGTTCGTTTTCGGGCGAGATAACGAGTGTGGTAGTGGCCGCTTTGCAGACAGGTTTGTTTGTGTGGTTGCCGCCATCGCGCCGGAGTTCTATAAAGCCTTCGTTCAGGTACACGCCTTTGCGCTTTCCAAAACCTGAGAGGTAGCGCAATTCTGCCTCCGTAAGCTGCTCGCCTGCCGCCACGCCATTGTACTCAAAAGCCGGGTTTAAAATCAGCATGAGTTTGTTGGGTTGCGTTATCTGCTGGTACACCTCCTCCAGTTGCGACAGGTTATGCTTAAAAACCGTGAAAATAATGTCGGGCCGCTCCCCCAGTTGCCTTGCCACCTGAATAGATTCCATCACGAAATCGAAGCAGGCGACGCCGCGGCCGGAATCGTGCTCGGTTTTAGAGGAGGAGTCGAGAGAGAAATGCAGCATATCGACCAGGCCTTTGAGCCGGTGCGCCAGCTTGGGGTACAGCAGTCCGTTGGTGGTGAGAGTAGTGATAAAGCCCATCTCGTGCGCCATCCGCAGAAATACGTCTATCTCGCGGTGCAGCAGCGGTTCGCCTCCGGTAAAGTCGATAACCTCTACGCCCAGCCGCTTCAGGTCCTGCAGGTTTTTTTGCACATCTCCTACTTTTATGTAGGGCGATGGTTTTTCCCATATATCACAAAACGAGCACCTGGCGTTACACCGGTAGGTAACGTAATAGTTGCAGAGCACGGGCTTTGAGGTGAGGCGCATAGGCCATAAAAGTAAGTAAAATATACGAAGTTTGCACAGCAGCTACTTTTGCGGCTGCAGGCAAATTTTATTCAGATACAGAAGCTAAACATGAAGAATTCAGCCAGACAGAATATTTTATCCGGCACCCCCTGGGAAGACCTGGTGGGTTACAGCAGAGCCGTGCGTATAGGCAATGTGGTAGAAGTGGCCGGTACCACTGCAACAAACGGAGAGCAGATCATTGGCCTGAATGACCCGTATGAGCAGACACGATTCATTTTGCACAAAATAGAGAAAGCCCTGCAACAGGCTGGTGCTTCGCTACAAGACGTTATCCGGACAAGAATGTATGTTACCGACATCACGCAGCAATGGCAGGAAGTAGGCAGAGCACACAGTGAGTTTTTCCGCGATATTAAACCTGCAGCTTCAATGGTAGAGATAAAAGCGCTGATAGACCCCAGGCTGCTGGTAGAGATAGAGGCGACTGCGGTTATTAGCTAAATTGCACATTTACTATATAGTGAGTTTAGCAGCTAACCGCCAAAAAAACAGAATCTACGTACAACTTGGTATCATTGGCTCGTTATGCATTACATCGGGCTTTTAAAAACCATAACCACAACTATGAAAAAGATATTATTATCAGTTTTAGTCGGACTGGCTTTTGTAACCGCAAATGCCCAGGCTCAATCTTCGCCTTTTACACTTGGTATTAAAGGCGGTGTAAGTTCCACCAAAGTTATGTTTAACGATGTGCAGGGCACCTCAGAATACCGGAACCCTGAAAATATTACCGGTTACCACGCAGGGGCTTTCGCCAGGCTTCAGATTGCAGGTTTTTTTGTGCAGCCGGAGGCTTTACTGGCTTCTTCGGGAGGCAAAATTCAGGTATTCGATAACCAGGTGACCACCCCTACCGGCAGCACACAAGAGTTCAGGTTTACCCGCCTTGATGTGCCGATTATGGTTGGCTACAATCTTTTCAATTTCCTGCGAGTGCAGGCTGGTCCGGTAGCTTCTATTATGATGAGCGCCAAACAGGAAGGCAAAACCATAGACGACTACATGAACGAATCTGACTGGGGTATTCAGGGTGGTGTCGGTATTGATATATCGCGGCTCACGCTGGACCTACGCTACGAAACCATTAAACGGCAATACACCGAATCGTTGAACCGCTACGATATGCGCAACCAGCAGTTCATTGTGAGTGTGGGCTATAAGCTACTGTAACAGCACGGCTTCTTTTATAATAGCAGCAAGGGCAGCCCCGGTAAACGGGGCTGCCCTTGCTGCTATTATACTTAGTGCTGAATTATTTAAATGAAAACGGCCTTCAGAAGCTTTTTTGTTTAAAAGGCTCCAAGGGTAATCACAACGTTCACTTATGTAACCTTGGGCATGCTTGGATAAATTAAGCAGTTTTTAAATAATAATTCTGAACATGTATCACGGCATATACATCTCTGCCCCTGGACCTACCGGTAAGCCAACTAATATCCATATAATGAGCAGGATGGTCCAACCGATGAAGAACACCACCGAGTAAGGCAGCATGGTGGAGATAACCGTGCCGATACCAGCGTTCTTATCGTAGCGCTGAATAAAGGCTACGATCAGGGCAAAGTACGACATCATAGGCGATATAATGTTAGTCACACTGTCGCCAATACGGTAAGCTGCCTGTGTAAATTCGGGCGTGTAGCCCAGCAGCATAAACATCGGGATAAAAACCGGAGCCATAATAGCCCATTTGGCAGAGGCGCTTCCCATTACCAGGTTTATAGTGGCAGCCACGAGTATAAACATTACCATAAGCGGAATATCGCTCAACCCCATCGTCTTCAGCACATCGGCTCCGTTAATGGCCAGAATCAGGCCGAGGTTTGTCCAGTTGAAATAGGCAACGAACTGGGCCGCAAAGAACACCAGCACGATATAGGAACCCAGCGTTTCCATCGATTTGGACATGCCGCGCATTACGTCGCTATCGTTGCGGATGGTTTTGGCTCCAATGCCATAGGCAACACCCACTATGGCCGCAATTAAAAAGATAAACGCCACAATGCCCGACATAAACGGAGAATGTAGAATTTCGCCGGTTTCGGGGTCGCGGAGGTAACCATTCTCTGGCAGCAGCCCACCAAGTATGAAGGCAGTTAGTAGCAAAAAAGCAATGGTAGCATACAGCAGCCCCCGCTTCTCCTGTGCGTTGAGCCGCTCTATCCGCTCCGGCTTTTCATCGCCTTTATATTCGCCGAGCCTCGGTATAACCACACGCTCTGTTACCCAGGTACCCAGCCCTGCTATAATAAAAGTAGAGACAAACATGAAATAATAATTGGCCGCCGGGTTTACCATGTACTCGGGGTCTATGATTCTGGCAGCCTCCGTAGAGAGCCCGGCCAGCAACGGATCCACGGTACCCAGCAGCAGGTTGGCACTATACCCGCCAGACACGCCTGCAAAAGCAGCAGCCAGACCCGCCAACGGATGACGACCTGCCGCCAGAAAGATAACAGCAGCCAGCGGCACCAGTAGCACATAACCCACCTCACTGGCCGTGTTAGACATGACACCGGCAAACACGATCACGAAGGTGAGCAGCCGCTTGGGCGAAGACAGTACCACCAGCCGCAGCACCGCCCCGATAAAGCCCGTACCCTCTGCAATGCCAATACCCAGCAACGACACCAGTACAGTGCCAAGTGGAGCAAAAGCCGTAAAGTTAGTGACCATGCGCGTCAGGATCATGTGAAGGCCATCGCGGGAGAGCAGGTTTACGGGCGTTATGGTTTCGCCTGTACCCGGGTGTACCACTGCCAGGTCGAACAAGCTGGCCAACCACGAGAGTAGCACCACCAACAAGGCGAAACCCGCAAACAAGGTGGCAGGGTGCGGAAGGGCATTCCCGATACGCTCTATCACCGACAAAAACCTATCGACCCAAGACTTCTTCTTTAATTCTGGCATATTTTAGCTACAAACAAGTGGCACAAGATAAAAAACAGGGCAACTGAGGCCTTAGCGTGCAAAACTTACCCTTTTAAAAAGCAAAGCTGCCGAATTTGCTCAAAAAAAAGCTGTTCAGCAAATTTTGCTTAAAAAGCTCTAACTTCGTTTTCTGTAAAAAAAACACTGCGCATGATTCCACCTCTTCGCCCGGGCGACAAAATTGCCATTGTAGCCACAGCCCGAAAAATAAGCCTGCCCGAAATCGAAGCTGCCATGCAGGCGTTTAGAAGTTGGGGGCTGGAGGTAGTGATCGGCAATACAATTGGGGCCAGCTACAACCAGTTTGCAGGAGACGATGCCCTGCGGCTGCAGGACCTGCAACAAATGCTCGATGACCCAAGCATAAAAGCCATCGTGTGCGCACGCGGGGGCTATGGCACCACCCGCATTATAGATCAGGTAGATTTTACACCGCTTCAGCAGGAGCCAAAGTGGCTGGTAGGCTTCAGCGATGTAACTACGCTGCACTGCCACCTGCACACGCTCGGCCTGGAATCGGTGCACGCCATTATGCCTGTTTTGTTTTCGAGAGAAGGCACAGCGCAAGCTATTGAAACGCTCCGAAAGGTGCTCTTTGGCGAGCCTGTTACTTACCAGGCGGCACCGCATGCTTTTAACCGCACCGGCACTGCGCAGGGGCAGTTGGTCGGCGGCAACCTATCTATGCTGCACAACCTCTCCGGCACCCGCTCCGATATCGACACGCGCGGCAAAATACTATTTCTGGAAGACCTGGACGAGTACCTCTACCACCTCGATCGTATGCTGGTGCACCTCGACCGCACTGGCAAGCTCAGCCACCTTGCTGGCCTGGTCGTAGGCCACATGAGCGACATGCACGACAACCCCATTCCATTCGGAAAAGATGCTTACGAGATAATTGCAGAGCACACCGGAAAATACAACTACCCGATCTGCTACGGTTTCCCGGTTGGCCACGAACCCGATAATCTGGCGCTTATTTGCGGGCGAAAAGCCAAACTACAGGTACTGCCGGAGGGGGTTGTACTTGCATACGCACCGGCTTCTGCCTCATTTTTATCCTACTGAGTACCCTTGGATCATTTTAGCCTGAAATGGCTTCTGAAGGCTGTTTTCATTCTAACAATTGTTAGCAAACACCTAATTATCAAAATACTACCGGCAACCATTCTGCGTTAACCAAAGTATAACTCCGGTATTTGACCTAAGGGCCTTTGCCCCGAAACTACTATTACATGCCCTTTACCTTTTCGCACCCCGCCATTGTTTTACCAGTACATGCTGTTTTTAGCCGCTGGACCTCCCTTACCGGTTTAGCTGTAGGCAGTATGGCCCCGGACTTTGAGAAATTCATCAGAATGGCGGCGCACGACCCTTATAGCCACACCTGGCGCAGCATTTTTTACTTTAACCTGCCAATGGGCCTGCTACTGGCTTTTTTATTTCATGTGGTGGTGCGCAATGCCTTAATCGATAACCTGCCCGGCTTTTTGCGCAAGCGCCTGCACCGTTACAAATCCTTTAACTGGGTTGGCTATTTTAAACGGAATTATGGTATTGTGCTTGTTTCGATTGTACTGGGCGCTGCCTCTCATATTTTCTGGGATAGTTTTACGCACAAAGAAGGCCGTGCCGTAGGTTGGTTCCCGGTTCTGCTGGATAGCTTTGTTTACGACGGCTATCGTTATACGTACTTTTTTGTTTTGCAGCTCCTGAGCTCGCTCGTAGGGCTTATGGCTATTATGTATGCCATTTTAAAGCTGCCGAAAAAACCTGTTGCTCCCACTCCGCTCTTAGATGCTGTAACATATTGGCTTATTGTTTTTACAGTAACCACCCTCGTGGTGCTCCTGAAATTTATATTAGGCGAACACTCCAGATGGGACCTGGTGTTTATTTACATTGCAGGCGGACTTGTCGGTCTTATTGCAACACCGCTGCTCCTATCCAGAACGTTTAGCAACTATATATCCTTCGGAAGGGCAAAATCATTAGAATGATTCTGTAACAGGTTAAACCAGCGGCCTCCAGGCTCTGGGCCCGCCAGTTAGCCTGGCGTTGTGTCGATACCTTTGGCGCGCACATCCTGATAGTAATTGCAGATGGGCCGCAGCACGCATTCTTCGCATTTGGGAGTGTACCAGGTGCAAACGCGCTGCCCGTGCCAGAAAAGGTGCTTATGAAAGTTAAATAGTTCTACGGCATCCTTGGGCAGCATGTCGAGCAGCAGCTTGTGTGCTTTGTCGGCGGTTACTTTGGCTCCTATTAGCCCCACCCGCTGGCTCACCCTGAACACGTGCGTATCTACGGGTAGCACCGGCTTCTTAAAATTGAACAGCAGCAGCAGCGTAGCAGTTTTCAGCCCAACCCCCGGCAGTTTGGTGAGCCAGGCCATGGCCTCCTCTACAGGCAACTCAGCCAGAAAATCGATGTTGATCTCGCCGCGCTCTTCTTTAATTATACGAAGCGTTTGCTGTATCTGCGGTGCCTTCTGCAGAGGGTATCGGGTAGTAGAAACGGCATCGGCTAAGGCTTCTTCGGGTGCCAGCAGCACACCCTCCCAGTCGCCGAACCGCTCCAGCATAGTGTTGTAGGCTTTTACCTCATCGGCGTGGGTCGTGCGGTGCGAGAGCATCGTCGATACCAGTTCGTGCATAGGCGTTCGGCGGCTCTGCAGCTCCAGTTTTTTATAGGTGTTGTTCAGCAACGCGTGTGTTTGCAGCGTTTTTTCCTGTATCGGTAACAGATGCGCATCCATAGGCTATTAAATGTATCCATTTTACGTAGTAGAAAAATTACCGTTAGTTGCTTTTGACCAAGCAAAAAATCACTTTCACCATAAAAAAATCGTAAACACGAAAGAAGCTCGCTGAAACAGCAATTCTGCTAAAACAAATAGTAACAAATAACGCTATACAAGGTATAAATACGGATTAACCCCAACATCAAAAGGCTTTAGAATACTATATATGCAGATTAAATTTTTAGGCACTGGCGGTGCTTTTGATGTGGATTACCTCAACTCTGCCGCCCTCCTTGAGCTCAAGGAAAAGACTTTTCTGATAGACTGTGGCTACACTGTTTACCCCACACTGGTTAAGAAAAACCTGATTAACAAGGTAGAATATATATTATTAACGCATCTGCATAACGACCACTGCGGCAGCCTGGCCAGCCTGCTGCTGCACAAAAGCATTATCGAGAAAACAGATCGTCCGGTTTTGCTATACACCTCAGAGCAGTTCCGGATGCAGATCTACGATTTTCTGGAGATACAGCTCAAAGACCCAGATAAGTATGTGGAGTTCGTGCCGCTGGAGCAGTTCGAAGCCATCAGGTGCATCGATACGTTTGGGCAGCATGTAGAGAACTTTCAGACTTATGCTTATATTTTTGAAGATGACTACCGTGTTGTGTACTCCGGTGACTTAGGCAAACCCGATAGCCTGTTCGAAAAACTGGAGAAGTTGCCCCACATGCCGACCTGCATTTTTCATGATGTTACCTTCGATGCCGAGAACACAGGCCACACCTACTATAAAAAGCTGCTGCCCTATCTGAACGGGTACGATATGTTCGGCTACCACTGCGACCCTACCAAAACGCCGGAAGATTGCCCTGTGCGCCTGGTATTTTACCAAAAGGAACTTATGGCCTAGAAAAGTAGGCGCACGTAAAACAGGTTTATTTTAGCTGTAATATATGGCTGCGGGTGTATCTATTTTAAGGAAACAGGTGTATGAATTAACCAATACCCACAAACCTGCTTTTCCTGAAACTGATTATGCCATCAGCAGCATATTACATGAAAGTACCTTTTACCCGGAAGCCGCTTCATTTTTGCTACGCCCTTATTTCTGGGGCGTTTTGGTTATATACCGGCTTTACGACACCAGACCTTACCAACTGGCTCCTGGAGAATACCCTCACGCTTTCGATGGTGATTTGCCTGGTGGCGTTTTACAACATTCTGCGTTTTTCTGATACAGCTTACACACTCATTTTTCTGTTTTTGCTCCTACATGTGTATGGCAGCCAGTACCAGTACGCCGAAAACCCCTTTGGCGAATGGCTGAAGAACGAGCTAAACCTGGCCCGCAACCACTATGATCGCTTTGTGCACCTGGGCTTTGGCTTACTGCTGGCTTACCCCATGCACGAGGTGCTGGCTTTCGGTTTTCGGGTAAGGCCACCTTACAGCTATATTTTACCTGTGGAGATTACACTCTCGCTGAGCGCCTTGTATGAGCTGGTGGAATGGATGGTGGCCGACCTGGTATTTAAAGGAGATGAGCAGGCCATGGCCTATTTGGGTACTCAAGGAGATGTTTGGGATGCTCAGAAAGATATGGGCCTGGCTGTACTGGGCGCTGCCGTTGCCATGGCTGTTACGTACCTGTTGCACCAACGTAAGCAAAAAGCTATCCGCCAAAATAAGAATCAGACATCCTGATGGTGCTACATCCTCGCCCACAATTCTTATTCCACAGCGTTGAAACTCCTCCGCAAGCACTCAACTGTATTATGTAGCTTTGAAGCACTACTCATGCTGCACAAAGGATTAACCAGGTAGTTTATCGCCAAATTATTCAAATAAAAACAGCCTTCAGAAGGTTTCTCATCAGAATTTTGCCAAGGGTTTTGCTGCATATTTTAGTTGCAGGCACTCGGCAAGCCAGTAGTGCAGAGCGTTAACCCTTGAAGCAAATCTGCATAAAACACCTTCGGAAGGCTAAAATCATTAGAAAAATTTATGTGAAACAGGTTTAGCGTTAGTTCTTCTTTTCCCACTTCCGGGTTTCTGACTCTGTTTTTATTTTGCCTTTTTCATCATCGAGTTTTGCTTTTCCTTCGGCAGTCTCTACTTTCAGCTCGCTGCCTTCCATTTTTATTTTCACGAAATCGTCTTCGTAGTTTACTTCTTCAAATTGGCTGTAGTAGGTTTCGCGGCTTTCCATATGCTTCACGAACTCGGCCAGGCTCATGGTGCGTGCCAGCTGAGCATCTGCCTGCAAGGCCTCCTGCACGGTGGCAGGTCTTCGCTCCTCCACCCGCGCCTCTACTGGCTCTGCGGCTGTTTCTAACTGCACTTCATCTCTGTTATTCGTGGTGGTGCGCTCGCAGGCGCTAAAGGTTAAGGCAGTAGTTATTCCTAAAAAAATTATGTAAAAATGGTGCTTCATATCAAAATTCTAAAATAAGTTATATTGGGCTTACGCGCCTATGCTCCGATTGTTGGAGCTGGCATAAAAAAACCAGCCGGTCTACTGACCGGCTGGTAAAATCGAACTAAACTTTCTTTGGTGCTTATAAGTCGCCTCTTTCTGCGGCTTTCTTCATTTTTTCGTTTGCGTAAATGGCGATCTCTACGCGGCGGTTCTGCTGACGACCTGTTTCGGTGCTATTGTCGCCAACCGGCTGGTCGAAGGCATAGCCCTGAGAGGACATGCGGCCACGAGAAACGCCCTGGTTAGACAGGTAACTTGCCACCGACTCTGCCCGCTGCTCCGAAAGGCGCTGGTTTAAGTCGCGGCCACCGGTGTTGTCGGTGTGGCCTTCTATCAGAATATTCGTGTCTTCGTACTTTTTAAGAGTTTGCGCTAACTGCGTAATCTCCGACTGCGCCGCCGACTGCAACTGCGCTGAGTTCGTGGCAAACAAGATACCGGAGTTAAACGTGATCTTAATACCTTCACCTACACGCTCTACCCGGGCATTTTCGAGGTCGCGCTGTAGTTCCTGGGCCTGCTTATCCATGTGGCGGCCAATTACAGCACCAGTGGCACCACCTACTGCCGCGCCTATAATGGCACCGGCTGCCGTGTTGCCTGCTCTGTTGCCAATAACACCGCCTATTACACCACCGGCACCTGCGCCTATAGCGCCGCCCCGGGTGGTTCTGCTGGTATTACATGACGAAAACAACATGCCTAAAACGGCAAAAAGGGTAACATAAATTTTAATATTTCTCATAGTCGTTTTTGGTCTAAGTTTATCTGAAATCAAGAACCTGAGCTTAATACTCTTTTTTAACTAAAATGTTGGCTTTCTTTTCTCAGCTTTGTTCTGTACTATTTAAACGCCGCGAAATCTGTTAAAAAAGCCAGCCATTTTTAAGCTTCAATATCTGATTAATTGTATACTGTAACGACCAAAAACCTAATCAGGTTGTAATACAGCCTGATTTTGAGCCGGTTTGGCAAAAACAAAAGCGCCTGTCAGGTTCCCCGACAGGCGCTTTCACTGTTGTTCCTAGAAGCTAGGTTTTATTTAATTTCGCCTTTTTCGGCAGCGTTTTTAAGCTCTTCGTTTGCTACGATAATAATTTCTACACGGCGGTTTTTCTGACGTCCGTCTACTGTAGTATTATCGGCAATAGGCTGGTCGAAGGCATAACCTTTTGCCTGCAGGCGGTTACCTTCTACACCGGTAGTGCGAGCATAGTTAAGAACTGCCTGCGCACGACGCTCCGACAAGCCCTGGTTCAGCTCACGCGATCCGGTGTTGTCGGTGTGGCCTTCGATAATAACATTGGTACCAGGGTAGCTTTTCAGGGTTTGCGCCAGCTTGTCGATGTCTTTTTTAGCATTTGCGCTAAGCTCGGCAGAGTTAACGGCAAACAAAATACCAGAGTCGAAGTTAACACGGATGGCTTCGCCTACACGCTCTATGGTGGCGTTCTCCATGCTCTTTTCGAGTTCTTGGGCCTGCTTGTCCATTCGGCGACCAATTACAGCACCCGTGGCACCACCTACAGCGGCACCTACAATGGCACCTGCAGCTGTGTTACCCAACCGGTTACCAATTACACCACCAATTACGGCACCACCACCGGCACCTATTATACCACCTTTGGTAGTTTTATTCATGCCTTGCTTTTCAGCATCGGTATCGTTTTGAGTACCCGTTGTAGTAGATGTTGAGGTACCTGCACCCGTGCTACCGCTGCTCACTGGCCGCGAAGACTGACAAGATGCGAACAGCATAGAAGCTGCCATAAAAGATGCTAATGTTAATTTCAGAGTTTTCATTTTTGTAAAAAGTTTGTAAGAACTTTAATTATAAAGAATAGTTGGTTAGTATGGGCTATGTGGCAGTTTGCCAGCATATGAGTGCGTCTGCAATACTAATGCCAATCTCCGGAATAACTGTTTATTTCTATTCCTTGGTACACCATTTTACTTGAGGCACACCTAAAAAGTTGGCTTTTACCTTACCGCATCTTCTGCACAATGTATTCCTGCCGCCCCTGAACAAGAGGCAAAACGTCGTTTAACCTGCCTGGAGGCAGCTATTGCAGCAGCCGATAAAGTTTATGTAAATAAGTTATGCTGGTTCAGAAAACTGGTAGTAAATGCAGCTAAAGATTATTTAATAGTTAGGCTTTAGCAGCTTTGCGTTCTTTCTGAACAACAGGTTCTTCGGCAACTTCGGGTTTCAGCATCGAGAGCAGGTCGCTTAGCTTTTGCTTCAGCTGCTTTCTGTCTACAATAAAATCGAGGAAGCCGTGGTCTAACACAAACTCAGCGCTTTGGAAGTCTTTTGGAAGGTCTTTACCGATCGTTTCTTTAATTACACGCGGGCCGGCAAACCCAATAAGAGCGCCTGGTTCGGCAATGTTAAAGTCGCCCAGCATGGCAAACGAGGCGGTTACGCCACCTGTGGTCGGGTCGGTGAGCAGAGAGATATAAGGTATTTTTTCTTCGGAGAGCAATGCCAGTTTGGCAGAGGTCTTGGCCATTTGCATAAGCGAGTAGCCAGCCTCCATCATACGGGCACCTCCCGATTTGGAGATCATCAGGAAAGGCAATCGGTTTTTGCGGGCAAAATCTATGGCTCTGGCAATTTTCTCACCTACCACCGAGCCCATGGAGCCACCTATGTAGGCAAAATCCATACAGGCTATAACAAGCCCCTGGCCGTTTATTTTACCGTGCGCAGACCGAACAGCATCTTTTAATCCTATTTTCTTTTGTGTGGCCTTGGTTCTTTCGGGGTAAGGCTTGGAGTCTATAAACGACAGCGGGTCCGAAGAGGTCATGTTGGCATCCAGCTCCTCGAACTGGTTATCGTCGAACAAAACGGCAAAGTACTCTGCAGAGCCAATACGCTCATGAAAATTACATTTAACACAGACATTGAGGTTACGGCGGTGCTCTGCCATGCTCGTTACTGTTTTACAGCAGGAACATTTGTACCACAAACCATCTGGTGTCTCCTTTTTTTCTTCTGTAGGGGTAATAATTCCTTTTTCTACTCTTTTAAACCAAGGCATCATACTTTGACTGGGTGCTACCGCACATTTAAGGATTTATGTGTGTTATTTTCGTTACTATGCTGTATTACAGGCTATCCGAACTGCACTTAACTGAACATGCTATGCTCCTAAACAGGTTTTATAAAAGGCCGGGCACAAAATTAGTTAATATTCGGGAGTTCTACTAGAGCTTCTTGTATGTTTAAATTCAGTTTACAAAAGCCAGGCATCCTGGGCTTGTTGTTCCACGTAGTTTGGCAAAGCACCTGTTACAGCTACTGGCTTCTACACAGAGCAGATGCGACAGAAGATAAAAACGCCAGGATCAGGCAATGGTAATGTCTTTCGAGAGGTACACATCCTGCACCGCATGCAGCAGCTCCACACCTTTTTTAAATTCACGCTGAAAGGCTCTTCGCCCTAAAATAAGCCCCATGCCGCCTGCCCGTTTGTTTATAACAGCCGTACGCACCGCCTCCTGCAGGTCGGTTTCGCCCTCTGAGCCTCCTCCTGAATTTATAAGGCCGGCCCGCCCCATGTAGCAGTTGGCCACCTGGTAGCGGGTCAGGTCTATGGGGTTGTCGGTGGCCAGCTCGGTGTACATACGTTTGTCCGACTTAGAGAAGTTGATGGCTGTAAACCCGCCGTTTAGCTCCGGAAGCTTTTGCTTGATGATATCGGCATGAATGGTTACGCCCAAATGGTTTGCCTGCCCGGTTAGATCGGCTGCGGTGTGGTAGTCGGTGTCGCCTTGCTTAAAGGCATTGTTGCGAGTGTAGCACCACAAAATAGTTGCCATACCGAGCTCATGCGCCCGCTCAAAAGCAGCTGCGACCTCTACCAGTTGCCGATTAGACTCTTCGGAACCAAAATAAACGGTTGCTCCCACGGCTGCGGCACCCAGGTTCCAGGCTTCGTTTACAGAGCCGAACATAATCTGGTTGTATTTGGTGGGGTAAGTCAGGAGCTCGTTGTGGTTTATTTTTACAATGAATGGAATTTTATGCGCATACTTTCGCGCCAGAAAACCAAGTCCGCCAAAAGTAGTAGCCACTGCGTTACAGCCTCCTTCAAGCGCCAGCTTTATTATATTCTCCGGGTCGAAATAAAGCGGGTTCGGTGCAAACGAAGCTCCAGCCGTATGCTCAATGCCCTGGTCTACGGGCAAAACAGAAAGGTAACCGGAGCCTGCAAGGCGGCCATGGCTGTAGAGTTGCTGCAAGTTGCGCAGCACCTGCGGGTTCCTGTCGGACTGCATAAAGATACGGTCTACAAAGTCCGGGCCTGGCAGGTGTAACAGCTCGCTCGAAAAGGTATGGCACTCATGCAGCAGCAGCTCCTCCGCCTCCTGGCCAAGTAACGCTACAAGGTTTTCGTAGTTCATAATGCCTGGGTTAAGATGATGAACAAAAATAGTTGTGCCTGCTTGCCTTTGAAAATCCAAAAGCCATTCTTCAAAAAAAACCTGTAAGAAGCTGAGGCCGAAGCAAAAGCACATCCTATCTCTTACTGGCTTGGCCTGCCAAAGGTTATTGATAGTCAGCTGGCTAACGCACGCAGCAACAGGCCATTCCTTTATTTATAACATTACGTTTATGGTTGCCATTGCAGCTTTGGGGAGCGGCCAGCATGTTGCTTATGGCATCAAATTTGGCGCATCTGCGTTATTCTTATTCTATACTACTCATTAAAACAGACGATTTATGAAACTATATGCCATTAAAAATAGCGTTAAAACCCTCTGGCTTTTGTGTGCAGGCATGGTCTTGTTTAGCTGCAGCCCCTCTACCGAGATAACCGGCACCTGGAAGAGTCCTGAAGCCACTACACAGAACTACAACAAAATTATAGTGGCAGCCCTTACAGATAGTCCGCAGGCACGCCAGATTGTGGAAGACCAGCTGCAGGCGGAGCTGCAGAAGCGCGGCATTACAGTAACTAAAAGTATTGATGTGTTTCCGCCGGCCATGATGCGGGAGAGTGGCTCCACCGGCGATATGCTGCTCCAGAAAATTAAAGGCGATGGGCACGATGCTATTTTAACGGCTGCCGTGGTAGACGAAACAACAGAGAACCGCTACGTGCCGGGCAACCCGTACGCTCCCATGAACCGCTTTGGCTGGTACGGCACCTTCAGGGGCTACTACTCGCACTGGCACCCCATGCTCTACGACCCGGGCTATTACCGCGAAGACAAAGTGTATTTCCTGGAAACTAACCTCTACGATGCCGACACCGAAGGTTTACTCTGGTCAGCCCAGTCGAGAAGCTACAACCCATCATCTCTCAACCGTTTTGCCGGCAAATTTGCGGAGCTCACCGTAAGCAGAATGCAGACAGAAAATTTGATTCCGTAAGATACTAAATGTTAAGACCTTATTCTTCTATTGAATGTAATAAGTAAATAATCAGGCCCTGAAAAAACTGCGCTTTTAAAATGGCGATGTTATTTCCAGGGCCTGATTATTCTAATGAAAACAGCCTTCCGAAGGGGAAACTGCTAAAAAGGGTCAAGGGTCATTCGTATTTTGCTACAACTGCTTCGGCAAACCACAAATAACCCTTGAGGCTACAATGACAGAAAATGCTTTGGAAGGCTGATTTCATGCGAATAATTGCTTTTCAGCAGTGCCTTTATTTTTTACTCGTTATAAACGACATGCAGCACCGTTTGCCCTACAGCTTTCAGGGTGTTTTTGTTGATGATGTCCATGTTGTCGGTGTGGCGGTGGTGGTAGGGGCCGAAGTAATCGTTTGAGTTGGCCACGTTGTATTCTATAATGTCGATCATCGGGATTTTGGCCCAGGCATTTACATAAGAATGATCGTCTACAATAGAAGGTGCATTTTTGTAGATAAAGTAGTCGGAGTAACCAATAGAGTTAGCCGCTTTCCAGACTTTAGCCACTACGTTTTTAGCATACTGCATGGAGGTGCCTTCGCGGGCGAACCTGGCATTTTCGGCTCCTACCATGTCGAGCAGAATACCGTACTTGGCCCTGTAGTTTGGCACATGCGGGTTGCGGCTCCAGTACTGCGCACCCAAACACCAGGTATCGTTCTGGTACGGCAGGTCGCTATCGTCTGGCTGGCCGTAATCTTCGCCATCGAACAAGATAATGTCTACACCTACTTTCGGTTTCGCTTCGGCTGAACCCAGAATGCGGGCTATCTCCAGCAGCACACCTACACCGCTGCCTCCGTCATTAGCGCCATCTATGGGCTTTTTGGGGTCTGTATCGTCTTTATCGGCGAAGGGGCGAGTGTCCCAGTGGGCGGCCAGCAGCACCCGGTTAGCAGCCTGAGGCTGAAAGGAGGCCACTATGTTGCGCAGGTTCAGCATTTTGCCGTCAAAAGCCTTCATCTGGAAGCTCTGTACCTTTACCTCCGCCCCAAAGCTCTTGAGCGTGTTTATCAGGTAATCGCCTGTTTTGTAATGTTCGGCTGTGTTGGGCACACGCGGCCCGAAGGCTACCTGGCGCTCTATAAACTGGTAAGCCGAGTCTGCCTTAAAATCAGGTGCCTGTACGGCCGGTTTGGCTTCTTCGGTTGCTTCAGCCTGCCGTGCTTCCTGCCTGCTGCCGGAGTCGCAGCCAGAGATGGTGAGTAAGCTAAAAAGCAGTAGTGCCAGCCAATTCATGTTATTCTTCATAAGCCCAGTCGATACCTGTTTTCAGGTCCTTAATTACGATGCCTTGCTTTTTAAGCTCTGCGCGTATGGCATCTACTTTATCGTATGCTTTTGTTTCTTTCGCTTCTTTGTAAAAGCCCAGTACCAGGTTGAGCATGTTTTCTATGTCGCCGGTCGGTTCTTCCTTCAGCCCCAGCACATTCTGTACCAGTTCGCGGTACGTGTTCCGGATGGTGTCGTAAGTATCTCTGTTTAAAGCCCCTAAAGCCAACTGACCTACATACAGGCTGTTGATCTTTTTGAGCAGGTTAAAAAGCGAGGCAATGGTGCGGGCCGTGTTCAGGTCGTCGTCCAGGCCGCGGTAGCAATCCTGCGCCAGTTTAAGCAGCTCCTCGTTCAGTTTTTCGTCTGGTGTGGTGGAGGCTTCTTCGGGGTACTGCAGCTTGTCGAGCACGCGCAGGCCGTTCATGAGCTTCATGTAACCTTTGCGGGCTGCCTGCAGCGCCTCGTTACTAAAGTCGAGGGTGCTGCGGTAGTGGGCCTGCAGTATAAAAAACCGGATGGTCATGGGCGAGTACTTGTCGGTCAGCAGCTCGTGGTTACCTTCAAACAGCTCCCGCAGGTTAATAAAATTGCCCAACGATTTGCCCATCTTCTGCCCGTTAACGGTAATCATGTTGTTATGCACCCAGTAGCGGGCGGCATCGGTGTGGTTGTGGCTAGCCTGGCTCTGGGCAATTTCGCATTCGTGGTGCGGGAACATCAGGTCGAGGCCACCTCCGTGTATATCGAAGGTAGTGCCCAGGTACTTGCGGCTCATGGCAGAGCACTCCAGGTGCCAGCCCGGGAACCCATCGCTCCACGGCGATGGCCAGCGCATGATGTGCGTAGGCGAAGCTTTTTTCCAAAGGGCAAAGTCGAGCGGCGAGCGCTTTTCCTCCTGCCCCTCCAGGGTGCGGCTGTTGCCAAGCAGGTCTTCTATTACGCGGCCCGAAAGCTTACCATATTTATACTCTTTGTGATAGGCAGGCACATCGAAGTACACCGAACCGTTCACAACATACGCCAGCCCATTGTCGAGTATCTCCTGAATCATTTCGATTTGCTCTATAATGTGGCCAGAGGCGCGCGGTTCTATATCAGGAGAAAGCATGTTGAGCAGGGCCATGTCCTGGTGGTAAATGTTGGTGTAGTGCTGTACCACCTCCATCGGCTCCAGTTGCTCCAGCAGCGCTTTTTTCTGGATCTTGTCTTCGCCTTCGTCGGCATCGTTTACCAGGTGGCCCACATCGGTTATGTTGCGCACATAGCGTACTTTATAGTTAAGGTGCTTTAGGTAACGGTACAGCGTATCGAAGGTGACGGCGCTGCGGGCATGCCCCAGGTGCGGCTCGCCGTAAACAGTAGGGCCGCACACGTACATGCCCACAAAAGGAGCGTGCAGCGGTTCGAAAACTTCTTTTTTGCGCGTAAGCGTATTGTATAAACTTAGTTTCTGTTGCATGGTTCTGCCTCACCGCAGCTCATATTATTTTATAGGCGCTGCCGGTTTGTGTTTATGTATCAAGATCAGCCTTACAGGCTTTTCGGGATCAAAATTATAAATTATGCGATCTAACTCCTAACGGTCGGTTTTCTTTGCCTGGTTCTTATAAAACAGATTTCTCTTAGACAAATTATTCTAATGAAAAAGGCCTCCAAAAGTATTTTGCATGTTATTGAGTCAAGGGTCAAGAATAATTTTCATTCACTCATTATCTCAATCACTCATTCAAAATTTCTCCTTCACCATCTTCAAATTTTCACATCTCCAAATCAACAATTTAAACCATTTAACCATTAAGCCATCTAGCCATCAAACCATTTAGCATCAACAATCGGCCATTATCAATCACGTTTCTCCAGCACGTATTTTGCCGAGATCGGGAGATGATCGGAAAGTCCCATTTCGGGGTACGTTCTGAAGTCGTAGGCACGGAGGCCGTTGCTGTAAAACTGGTTATCGATGCGCAGGAACGGGATGGGGCCATTGTAGGTGGCTCCCACGCCCACACCGGCCTCCTCAAAAGCGTTCGACAGTTCTTTAGAAAGCACCTGGTAGGTATAGCTAAACGGAATATCGTTAAAATCGCCGCATACAATAACCGGGTAAGGCGACTGGCTAATGTGGTCGAGCAGCAGCTCTACCTGGTGCCCGCGTGCTATAAAGCCACGGCGCAGCCGCCTTGCCAGGTTTCGCCCCTCCTGCTTCATTTTGTCCTGGTTCCCGATAGAGGAATAGGTATTCTCTATATCCTGCGCCTTGATGTTCATCGACTGCAGGTGCGCTGAATACACCCGCACGGTATCTCCCTGTATGTTAAGATCGGCAAAAATGGCGCGGTTATGCTTTGTTTCGCCAAACTCAATCACGCCTTTATTAAAAATAGGATATTTGGAAAAGATAGCGATACCGATCTCCCCTTTGTTCCAGTCTTTGTGCGCTACCGAAAAATGCCTGAACTTATCGTAACGCTGCCCTATCCTGCTAACAGTGTTATACACCGTGGAGCCTTTGGTATTGTTGTTATAGAACTCCTGCAGGCAGTACACATCGGCCGGGTGCGTGGCCACCCATTCTATCATCTCAGCAGATGCTTCCAGTTCGCTGCCATCGCGGTCGTCGTAGGCATTAAACACGTGCACATTAAAACTAAGAACTTCCAGTTCCTTTGCCTCCAGGGGCTCCTCCTTCCGGAAGTTCAATGCCAGGAAACGACTGTGGTACTGCCAGCCCAGCACCATAACCGACAGCGGCAGCAGGATGAGCCAGGAGCGCCGAAGCAACCAATAAATAAAAAACACGAAATTCAGAACAAGCGCACCGGGCAGCGAAAAAGAGATAAAGCCAGCCTCCCAATACTCATACGGAGGCACCTGCAGGCAATACACCCCCACAAGCAGCCACAGCACCACCCCCACATTAAGGATGAACCAAATCTTTCGCCGTATTCTCTTAAATGCACCAGACATAATAGCAAACATACAAATTATGCCTTATGTAAATAAGCATAGCTTATAATTATCTTTGCGGCATGGCCGCTCCACAGCCTCAAACACCAAGTATAACAGATCGAACTTTCTATTGGCTACAGGTGTTATCTTCTACGGCCACACCTGTAGCCATACCCGATCCCGGGCCATAGCATCCTCAAAAAACAGCTTAAGATTATATTACAAGCACCAGCTAACGACTGCGTGTTGTATATATAATGTTTTTATCGTAAATTTGTGGCATTATATTCCAGGGAGATGAGGGGACACAGAGTCCCCTTCTTTATTTCTTATAGGTTAACTATGGCAATAACGGCACAGATAATAAAAACAATGGCACAGGACAGCCTGCCCGAGAGCGACTTGTTCCTGGTAGATGTAACTGTGTCTGATTCTCCGGCACGCCCCAAAATTATGGTGCTGGCCGATGGTGAGCAGGGAATAACTATCGACCAGTGCGCTACCATCAGCCGCCGCATCAACAAAAAAATAGAGGAGGCTTTTGGAGAAGAAATAAGCTACGTACTGGAAGTTAGCTCACCGGGTGTCGATTTCCCGCTGACGCAGCCAAAGCAGTACCAGCGAAACGTGGGCCGCAACCTGAAGGTAAAACTGCAGGACGGCACCGAAAAAACCGGTAAGCTCGATGAGGTAACAGAAAGCGGCATCGGCATAACAGAAGAAATAAAACAAAAAGGCAAGAAGGCTACGTATGTGCCTGTGCAAATACCCTTCGGGGACATTGTGAAAGCAAATGTTGTAATATCATTTAAATAAAAGAATAATGAACAGTTCAGTCCTGATCGAGTCGTTCGCTGAATTTGCGAAATTCAAGAACATAGACCGCCCGACCATGATGCGCATCCTCGAAGATGTATTCCGCACCATGATCCGTAAAAAATGGGGCACCGACGAGAACTTTGACATCATCCTGAACGTGGAGAAGGGTGACCTCGAGATCTGGCGTAACCGCGAAATCGTAGACGACAACTCTGAGGACATCTGGGAAACTGACAAGATCAGCCTTTCGGAAGCTCGCAAAATTGAGCCCGACTTTGAAGTAGGAGAAGAAGTATCGGAAGAAATACAGCTCGAAGACTTTGGTCGCCGTGCCGTGTTAACTGCCCGCCAAACCCTGATCCAGCGCATCAAAGACATGGAGAAAGAGTTCCTGTTCCAGAAATACAAAGATCAGGTTGGCGAAATTATTTCGGGTGAGGTGTACCAGGTATGGAACCGCGAGGTGCTGATACTTGACCAGGAAGAAAACGAACTGCTTATACCGAAGGCCGAGCAGATACCAAAAGACCGCTACCGCAAAGGCGACGTGGTGCGTGCCGTAGTGCAGCGTGTGGAGATCGTGAATGGTAACCCGAAAATTATTCTTTCGCGCACCTCTCCTTCTTTCTTAGAGCGTTTGTTCGAGAACGAAGTACCGGAGATTTTTGATGGCCTGATCGCTATTAAGAAAATAGTACGTGAACCAGGTGAGCGCGCCAAAGTAGCCGTAGAATCGTTTGATGACCGCATAGACCCGGTAGGAGCCTGTGTGGGTATGAAAGGATCGCGCATACACAGCATTGTACGCGAACTGGAGAACGAGAACATCGATGTAATTAATTACACCGATAATCTGGAGCTTTACATACAACGTGCACTGAGCCCGGCCAAGATCAGCAGCATGAAGATAGACGAAGAAAACGGACGTGTTTCGGTATTCCTGAAGCCGGACCAGGTTTCATTGGCTATCGGTAAAGGCGGCCAGAACATTAAACTTGCCAGCAAGCTTGTTGATATGGAGATAGACGTGTTCAGGGAGTCAGAAACTTACGAAGAAGACATTAACCTGGACGAGTTCTCTGATGAGATTGAAGGCTGGGTGATAGACGAGTTCAGACGCATTGGCCTCGATACAGCCAAGAGCGTGCTTGCCGTTACCAAAGAAGACCTGCTACGCAGAACAGAGCTGGAAGAAGAAACAATTGACGATGTGCTCGCCATACTTCGTGAAGAGTTTGAAGCAGAAGACAATCAATAGCTTGCGAGTTTTGCTCCGTTAGCTTAATTTTGGAAAAGATTATGTAAGGGAGCAAAGCCTTTCCTAACAAAAAGGCATAGTACCATTATTATCAGAATTAAAAGACAGCATAGAAGAACACATGGCAGAAGACAAAATAAGGAGGCTTAAACAGGTTGCAACTACTTTAAATATTGGTACAACTACCATTACAGATTATCTCTCTGCTAAAGGTTTTGCTGTGGAAAATAAACCCACTACCAAAATCACGGCAGAACAGTTCAATATGCTGGCTAAAGAATTTGCTTCCTCCATGCAAGATAAAGCAGTGGCAGAAGAGCTTAATATCGGCAAAAAGCCTCAAAGCAACCAGGTTGTCGGTACCGAGCATCAGGAAACAAAGAGACCAAGTGAGCCTGAACAGGAGATATTCATTAAAAGTGTGCATCAGCCAAAGCCAGAGCCGGCACCTGCACCAGTAGCAGCAGCGCCTAAGCCAGCCCCGGCACCCGAGCCAGCACCAGAAGCTCCTAAAAAAGAGGAGACAGAAAGCCCGCGTTTACCTGGCTTTAAAGTACTGGGTAAAATTGAGCTGGATGCCAAAGGAAGACCAATACCTAAAAAACCTGAGGCCCCGGCAGCTCCTTTGGCTCCAGAGCCTAAAGCTGCGCCTGCACCACAAGAACCTGTTGCAGAAACACCCGCAGTTACGCCACAACAGCCTGTAGCTCCCCAGGCTCCTGAAGAAAAACCAGCCCCGCCGGTAGAGGAAAAAGCACAACCAAGTGCCCCTGCACCGGCTACCATTGCGCCTACGGCACCAGAACAACCAAAAGAAGAACCCGCCAGACCAGCCACGCCAGCCCCAGAAAAGCCAGCGGAGCCAGCTCCGGCACCAGTAGCAGAACAGGCCACCCCTGCTGCTCCCGCAGAACCTCAGGTTCAGCAGGAGCCACAGCAGCCCGCTTCTCCTGCTGACGAAAACGCAAAAACACCAATAGAAACGATCACAGCCAAAGCAGACCAGTTAAAAGGTCTGACGGTACTAGGCAAAATAGAATTGCCAGACAGCTCCCGTAGAAAGGGCACCAAGCCAGTTGCGTCGTCTGACGACAAAAAGAACGGCAACAAAAAGAAAAAGCGCAAGCGCATTATGGTTTCCGGCGAGGCCGGGCAGCCGGGGCAACCTGGTCAGCAAAGCCAGCCTGGCCAGCCACGACCAGCACAGCAGGGCAACCAGCCAGGAGGCCCGGGCGGACAGCCACGACCAGCAGGTGCAGGCTACCAAGGCAACCGACCGGCAGGCGGTGGAGGTTACCAGGGTAACAGGCCAGCAGGTGGCGGAGGTTACCAGGGCAACCGACCGGCAGGTGCAGGCTACCAGGGCAACAGGCCAGCAGGTGGTGGTCAGGGTCGTCCAGCCCCTGCCAGAGCCGACAAAGCCGAGGTTACCGATAAGGAAATTCAGGAGCAGATTAAAGCTACCCTCGCTAAACTGAGCGGCGGCAAAAGCGGAGGCGGTAACCGTGCCAAGTACCGACGCGAAAAACGTTCTGCCATTGCCGACTCTATGGAGGAACGCAGAATGCAGGAGCAGGCAGAGTCTAAAACTCTGCGTGTAACTGAGTTCGTATCGGCAAACGACCTGGCAGCGCTCATGAACGTAACCGTGAACGATGTGATTAAGGTGTGTATGCAGCTGGGTATGTTCGTTTCTATAAACCAACGCCTCGATGCAGAAGCTATTACCATTATAGCGGACGAGTTCGGGTATGGCATTGAATTTATTACAAGCGAAGACGAACAGGCTTTAGACACGGTAGAAGAAGAAGATGAAGCTATACTGGAAGAACGGGCTCCAATCGTTACGATCATGGGCCACGTTGACCACGGTAAGACCTCACTTCTCGATTATATAAGAAATGCCAACGTAACTGCTGGCGAAGCAGGTGGTATTACGCAGCACATTGGCGCTTACAAAGTAAAAACCGAAAGTGGCCGTAATGTTACCTTCCTCGATACACCTGGTCACGAAGCCTTTACGGCGATGCGTGCCCGTGGTGCCAAAGTAACCGACGTTGTTATTATTGTGGTAGCAGCCGACGACTCCGTGATGCCTCAAACAAAAGAGGCGATTAACCACGCACAGGCAGCTGGCTCACCCATTATTATTGCCCTGAACAAAATAGATAAACCAGGTGCCAACCCAGACAAAGTTCGTGAAGAACTTGCTCAGCTGAACATACTGGTAGAAGAATGGGGCGGTAAGTACCAGGCGCAGGAAGTATCGGCTAAAACAGGTGCCGGTATTCCGGACCTGCTTGAGAAGGTATTGCTGGAGGCTGAACTCCTTGAGCTGAAAGCAAACCCAGATCGCAAAGCAGTAGGTACTGTTATAGAGGCATCTCTTGATAAAGGCCGTGGTTATGTAGCTACTATGCTCGTACAAACAGGTACCCTGAAAATAGGTGACATTGTGTTGGCAGGCTCACACTACGGTAGAGTAAAGGCTATGACTGATCATCGTGGCAAGAAAATGAAGGAAGCAGGCCCATCTACACCAGTGCAGTTACTCGGTCTGGATGGAGCACCACAAGCCGGCGACAAATTCCTGGTAATGGAATCTGAGCGTGAAGCACGTGAAATTGCCTCTTCCAGAGCACAGGTACAGCGTGAGCAGAACTTGCGTACCCGTAAGCACATTACTCTCGACGAGATTGGCCGTCGTTTAGCAATCGGTTCGTTTAAAGAGCTGAATGTAATTGTAAAAGGCGACGTGGATGGTTCAGTAGAAGCACTTTCTGACTCCTTGCTAAGACTCTCTACCAGCGAGGTGCAGGTAAACATTATCAGCAAAGGTGTAGGTGCCATATCAGAGTCTGATATTCTGCTGGCCTCTGCCTCCGATGCCATCATTATTGGTTTCCAGGTACGTCCGTCGCAAAACGCGCGTAAACTGGCCGAGCAGGAGCAGATCGATGTTCGCCTGTACTCTATTATCTACGATGCCATTAACGAGGTGAAAGATGCCATGGAAGGTATGCTTGCACCAACTGTTAAAGAAGAAATTGTTGGTAATGCAGAAGTACGTGATGTATTTAAGATTACGAAAGTGGGTACTATTGCCGGTTGTATGATAACTGATGGTAGCATACACCGTAACGCCAAGGTTCGCCTGGTACGTGATGGTATAGTGGTAATGGATGGCGAAATACTGGCCCTGAAACGCTTTAAAGACGATGTGTCTGAAGTGCGCCAAGGTTACGAGTGCGGTATCAGCCTGAAAAACTACAACGAAATCGAGATCGGCGATATAATAGAAGCGTACGAACAGAAAGAAGTTAAACGTACACTCTAAGCTTCTGACATACATAATCAGGAATAGAAAAGCCCCGCTGTAGCTGTACAGCGGGGCTTTTCTTTATGAGATACATGCAGTAGGAACCGGAGCTCTTAACAGCACTACTTACTGCAGTTCCGGTTAATCTCTTCTTCTGGCCAACTGCTTTTTCTGGCGCTTATACTGCTTCAGCATCTGCTTTTCTTTCTTTTCGTATTCCTGCAGTTTCTTATCGTTATAGCGCATTATTTTAAAATTCTTCCTTTTGCCAGTTTCATAGGTATTGTGGCGCTTATCCAGATCAGCTTCGCGGGCACCAACAGCATCTGCAGTAGCCCCACGAGTGGCAGCTTTAGGTGTTCCCCAAAACTCATCTTTACCCGTAGAATTCTGTGGCCCCTGTGCCTGCACGCCAGTAGCGCAGAAAAGCAGCCCCAGGCAAAAAAATAAAAGCAAGGCGTTTTTCTTCATAAGTATGTTTTTATAGTTGAGGTGTATACTTTTTAAATGAGGTATTAATCAGATAAAGCATTGGTAAAACTTTACTCTAAACAGGGATTTATGTTTTAAAAGTTCAGGAAAGAACAAAGCAAGTTTAGTACCGAAAATTCAAAACCAAGGTATTAGTACGCACAGCTTTACAAACTCCTGAAAATATGCTACCTGTATTTAGGTAGTACAGGAAACAAATCAAAAGCTACAAAATTTTATGCTTGTAATAAACTAATTGTCAAAATAATTTATAAACACGAACAGGGGCCCATCTGCCTGCTTTTTGAATTATTCTAATGAAATTGCCCTTCCAACGTTTTTTGAGGACACAGGACACAAGGCTTTTTATTAGTTAAAAGTAAAGATTTAAATTTATGAGTTGAGGATTTCACTTACTGGTTCATCTTCAAATTCCTAAATCTTCACATCTCCAAATTAACACTATAACCATTTAGCAATCAATAACTAACAATCAGCAATTATTTGAATAAAAACAGCCTCCAGAAGGATTTCAGGCAAATTTGTGTCAAGGGTCCGTCAGGAAATTGATGGAGTACGGTTATTCGAACTTATAGGAAAAACCGATGCCTAAGGTCTCCTTAACCTGTAACCGCGGACCTTTGCCGTCTATTTTCCCATCGCCGTCTCTGTCTACGTTTATCATTATATCGTCGTCGTATACAAGATGGCAGAAAAGGCTTGCCGAAATAAATTTGTTTACTTTAAAGTCGATCAGGTTTTCCCAGTTTACATCAACGTTCTGAGGGTTACGCAGGTAGTTACTGAACAAGTCTAGCCGGGAGCGTAAACTGATGTTCTCGAAAATCTTATCGGAGTAGCGCACGTTCACAAAACCACCGACTTCGCTCCTGAACCGTTCTCCGGTACCTGGCAACAATTGGCCGGCCTCGTTGCGCCATGCCGGCCGAACACCAAAGTAACCTAAGTCTGCCAGTTTCTGGCTCATTACAATGGTAAACTTACCAGTTAACGTCGATACAAAAACCGAAAGCCTGGGGCTTGGCTTGTAATCC
>NZ_VRTY01000087.1 GCF_008017455.1 Pontibacter qinzhouensis
AGTGAATTATAAAAGTAAACTTTATCCACTGCTTTTTTTATAGAAAACTACCGTAGGTTTAGTACAACACTTTACATACAAAACTCTTGCGATGCTGCGCTTTGCATATACTAACCGTTGGCTGCAAATGCACCAGAGAAACTTCAATGATAATTTTTGTGCTTAACTGATTCACTATTATGTTTAGGCTATTTGTACTTTTTATTTTTTTTGCCACTCCTGCAGTTTATGCCCAGGTTAATGATATAGACTGGATTAATAGGAACGCCTTTGAATTGAAATCAGATTCTGATTCAGGCAATGATGATCTGTTGTTTTTATCTAAGGAGCTGAAAGGTAAAACTGTGGTTGGACTTGGCGAAGCCTCACACGGGACCCGCGAGTTCTATGTGCAAAAAAGGCGAATTATAGAAAGTCTCATCAGCCAGTACGATTTTAAGCTACTCTCATTTGAATTCCCCTATTCTGCGATAGCTCCTATTAACCTTTACTTACAAAGCGGGCAGGGTGACTTAAAGCAGCTTATGCAGCCGCTGGTTTTGTACAACACGGAGGAAATATATGAGCTTTTTCAGTGGATAAGAGTATATAACAAAACTAAATCTCCTAAAAACAAGGTGGTATTACACGGTTTCGATAGTGAGGATTTTTGGTATGATGCTCTTATTCGTGAGATGCTAATGGCTGAAAAACTTATTGAGACGCATAACTCAATAGGAGGCAAAACTATAGTCTGGGCTCATAACTTGCACATTGCGAAAGATACAACAATGGCTAAGGTCCCAGGGATGGGCTCTCATCTCAAGAAACAGTTCGGAAAAAAGTTTTATGTAATTGGCTTCGACACTTACCAAGGGAGTGTGAATGTGTTAAACAGTGGTAAATTTGAGATGCATAGGTTCGAAGGAAAAGAAAATACCTTGTCGGGTACGTTTTCTAAAGCGAAATACGAAGCATTTTTTCTCCCGTTCAATACAAAACCAAGCCCCTTTACAGGAATGACTGGCTATATAACAAATATATATTCTATTTGGCAAGAACCAACCCCAGTACCAATTAGACCAGGTGTGGATTTTGACGGAATAATTTTTATAAAGAATACTACTGCTTCGGTAAAATTAAGCCAATAATAGTTGCGCTTTGGCTCAGCTGTTTTTGCTGAAGCCAGAAAAGATATAAGAAACATCATCAGCCAACATCGGGTTTAATTTATGCCCGTTTGGCGTTAGTGCCGTTTCTCTTCCACCTTATTGATTATTTTATTACTCTACAGCACTGAATTGCTATAGATTAGGCAAAAACTTAAACCCGCTTGTAGTACTATACTGTCCGCTGAAATTCCTGCCAGAATTTTTTACATAGTTTAAAAAGCAGTTTTCTGATGACTTTTCCGGTTTTAAAGTCCTTTGCTGGCTTATAGATAGTCATCACGTATAAATCAATCATTCAGACTTTCAGACAACGGTGTTAGTTTCTGGCCGTTTTAAAATCACCTCTCTCAATCTCACCGCCCCAAATGCCCCACGCAGAAATAACAGACCTGTTAGTTTTGAAGAAAAGGAAGCAGCCCATACTTTAAAAGCGGAAATTTCAGGTACTTTTGCTGGCAGTCCTGTTACGTTATATTATCACTTTAACTTGATGGACGGACTGATTCAATCGTTGAGGATAACCGGTTAACAGAAGTGTATGTCTTATTGTACAGCCATAGAAACAATGCAATCCGAAGCCAAAAAGGCGTTGCATCAAAATTACCACGACAATCATTACGGTTTTCCAATTCACGACGACAATGAATTGTTTGGGCGTTTGCTATTGGAAATTAATCAGGCAGGTTTGAGCTGGGAAACAATTCTGAAAAAAGAAGCATCGTTTCGTAAAGCATACAGCAATTTCAATATTAAAAAAGTGGCGGCATATACCGAAGAGGATAGGGAACGGCTTTTAGCAGACGCAGGAATTATCCGCAACAAACTGAAGGTAAATGCGGCTATAGAAAACGCAAAAACAATTCTTGTGCTGCAAAAAGAGTTCGGCTCTTTCGGAAAATGGCTGGAACACCATCATCCCAAAACAAAAGAAGAATGGGTGAAATTGTTCAAGAAGACATTCCGCTTTACTGGTGGTGAAATAGTGAACGAGTTTTTAATGAGTATTGGATACCTGCGTGGAGCACATGCCGAAAACTGTCCTGTTCACAAACTAATTTTACAACACAAACCAATGTGGGCAATGCCACAACCAGATTAATTGGCGGTAAACGAATTGCAACCTGATTACAAAAGCAGGAAGCAGCAAATCGTGAAAGCATATTCTAAGATCTGCTGTAGTTTCGCTCAGTCAATATTTAAAATCCGCCAGCAAATTATTCAAATAAAAAAGGCCTTCCGAAGCATTATTTCTGCTTTGGAAGGCCTTTTGTTCCGAGGGTGTTTTACCTGCAGCAAGTCCGGCTAATAACTAAGCGGCGGCAGGAGGCACCAGCAGAATCGGGATAAACTTGTTTTGCACTGATTTAATACGGGAAGCTATGGCAATGCCATCTTCGGTTGCAGACGTTGGCAGCACAATTAATTCAGGCTGGCAGGCCCTGACAAATGGAGCCAGATTATGCTGTGCCCCGTTTATAATGGCAAGTGCCGGATCGGTGCTTACCGGCCACTCAGTTTGTTCCGCAACCCCATCAACTGCTAAAGCCAGCCTGTGCGAGGCGTGCAGGTGCTTAATTAACTCTATGTCTTTGGTGGCATCAGACAGGTGCCTTAGAAAGTTGATACCGATGCAGTTTACCTGCTGTTCGCCGGTTTCCTCAAAAAGTGCTACCCGGCTGTAGGGGCTAAAACTGGCTTTTGCCGGAACAAGCAGCGCCGGAATGTTAGCCTCCGAAAGCGACCGCAACGTAACCTGTGCAGCCGTTACCGATTCGAGGCTCAGGCTGCCGGTGCTCATAATAACCAGGTCGGCTTTTACTTTTCGGGCAATGTAGAGCGTTTCGTCATCGGTGAGGTGTGGCTTTGTCAGGCGCGTAATCGATAGGCCTGGCACCTGTTTCAGCTTGCGCGTCAGGTTATCCATTTTTGCCTGCACCGCGTGCTCCACTGTAGCAGGTTCCGGTACCAGATCGGTTTTTCCTACTGGTTTTGAGGGTTCGTACGCATGAAAAATAATTAAGCGGGCACCAACATGCCTGCATAACTCGGCTGCATACAGCGCTATTTTACAAGCGTTTTTAGATAAGTCAGTCGAAAAGAGAATATTCTTCATGTAAAGAACCTGTTTTGTAAAATAAAAGCTTATTGTGGCAAAGCAATAGCGCACGCAACCGCTTTACTGGCTGCTTCGTGCAGTTTGTGTATTCATTAGAATGAGGTAAAATTACCTTCACCCTTACAAAGCCCGAATGATAACCGGCAACCGCAGGAGTGATATATGTCACCCCGACCGAATTACCACGCCAGATTTCTTGGCAATTGAACTGGTAATAGCTATTTTTAGCTAAAATTTGAATAAGATTGGAAGAACCCTTACAACCCGGAAGCCAAAGCGCAGATAACATATCGCGCCTAAAAGCTGTGATCGAAACGGCCATCGACGGAATTATTACCATCGATAGCAAAGGCATTATCGAAACAGTGAATCCGGCTGCTGCCCGCATTTTTGGCTACGACTCCTCCGAAATAATAGGCCGGAATGTGAGCATGCTGATGCCTGAGCCCGACAAGAGCCAGCACGATGGGTACATCGAGAATTACCACCGAACAGGCATAGGGCAGATTATTGGTAAGGGGCGCGAAGTGCAGGGCAAACGCAAAAACGGCAGCACGTTTCCGTTTCTGCTAAGCATAAGCGAGGTAAAGCTGCAGGATAAGGTGATTTTTACCGGCATCGTGCACGACATAAGCGGGCTTAAAAAAGCAGAGGCTGCGCTGCGCGAGAGCGAAAACAAGATCAACTCTATTATACAAGGTGCTGTAGATGGAATTATTACCATCGATACCCGTGGTATAATAGAAATGATGAACCCTGCCGCAGCCCGTCAGTTTGGCTACGAAGTGGAGGAACTGATAGGGCAGAGTGTTAACATACTGATGCCGGAGCCGGACCGGAGCAGGCACGATGGCTACATGCACCACTACCACGAAACAGGCCAGCAACGCATCATCGGGATTGGCCGCGAAGTAACCGGCAGGCGGAAGGACGGCAGCATTTTTCCGTTTTTCCTAAGCATCAGCGAGGTGCAGCTAATAGGCAGGCGCGTGTACACCGGCTTTGTGCACGACATAACCCGCCAGAAACTAAACGAAGAGCGACTGCGACGCTATGCTGCTGAGTTAGAACGAAGTAACCGCGAGCTGCAGGACTTTGCCTATGTATCGTCGCATGACCTGCAGGAGCCACTGCGGAAGATACAGGCTTTCGGCGACAGGCTCAAAACAAAAGACTACGACAAGCTGAGCGATCAGGGAAAAGACTATGTGGACCGCATGCTGAATGCTGCTGCCCGCATGCAGAACCTGATCAACGACCTGCTTAACTTTTCGCGGGTTACCTCTAAGGCAAAATCGTTCGTGAAAGTCAGCCTCGACCAGATTCTGACCGAAGTTATTTCTGACCTGGAAGTAACTATCGAGAAAACCGGGGCCGAGATTATACGGTCTCCTCTGCCCGAAATAGAAGCGGAGCCAACCCAGATGCGCCAGTTGTTCCAGAACCTGCTCAGCAATGCCATTAAGTTCCGGAAAGAAGACGAAAGCCCGATTATAAACATTTATGCCAAGCATTTGCAACGCACGGCGCACCTAACCGCAACACCTGGCGACGAGGTAACAGAAATTTATGTGGAAGATAACGGTATCGGATTTGATGAAAAATACCTCGACCGGATTTTCAACATCTTTCAGCGGCTGGAGGGGCAGAAGTTTGAAGGCTCGGGCATTGGATTGGCCGTATGCCGGAAAATTGCCATCCGGCACGGCGGCGATATTACCGCCAGCAGCCAGCCCGGAGTGGGTACACGGTTTATTATAACATTAGCTTTACGACAACCTGAAGAATAATACCATGCCTGAGAAAAGAACGATTGTGATACTTATTGCAGACGACGATGCAGAAGACCGCATGCTGGTTAAGGATGCTCTGGAAGAAAGCCGTCTTAAAAACAACATGCACTTTGTAGAGAATGGCGAAGACCTGATGGACTACCTGCACCACCGCGGCAAGTACACAGACAAAACGCTGCACCCAACACCTGGCCTGATTCTGCTGGACCTGAACATGCCGAAAAAGGACGGACGCGAAGCCCTGAAAGAAATTAAAGCCGATGAGCATCTGCGCCTGATACCTGTTGTTGTTCTAACTACGTCTAAAGCAGAAGAAGATGTTTTGAAGACCTACGATCTGGGTGTTTCGTCGTTTATTACAAAGCCTGTAACGTTTGCCTCGCTCGTAGATGTTATGAAAACGCTCAGCAAATACTGGTTCGAAATTGTTGAATTGCCTAAGCTTTAGGTCTACACCCTTTTGGCATGCCCGATAAAATACGCATACTGCTGGTAGACGACGACGAAGACGATTACATCATCACCCGCGATATTATTGCCGATATTCCGGAGCGGCACTACCTGCTGGAGTGGACAAGCTCCTTTTCTGAAGCCCTGAAAATAATAGGAGAAAACAGGCATAGCATTTACCTCGTCGATTACAGGCTTGGTGCGCACGATGGGCTGGAGCTTATAAAAGAAGCCGTTAAAGCAGGTTCTGCCGCGCCCTTTATTCTGCTAACTGGCCAAAGCGATCGCGAAACCGACGAGAAAGCCATGCGGGCCGGTGCTTTAGACTACCTAGTAAAAGGCAAGATCAGCCCTAATGAGTTGGAACGTTCCATTCGCTACAGCATTGAGCACGCCAAAAGTTTAGCTGTAATTCAGCGCCTGAACACTGAGCTGGAGCAGCGTGTAAAAGACCGGACCCAGGAACTGGCAAAAGTTATTCAGAAGCTGGAGCAGACAAACAAAAGCCTGCACGAGGCGGAGCTGGAAGTACGCAAAGCCCTGCAGAAAGAGAAAGAGCTGCACGAACTCAAATCGCGGTTTGTTACTATTGCCTCGCACGAGTTCCGGACGCCACTCAGCACGGTGCTCTCCTCAGCCTCGCTCATAGGTAAGTACAAAACCACCGAAACCGATGATAAACGGGCAAAGCACGTAGACAGGATTAAATCGGCGGTTAGCAACCTGACCAGCATCCTGAACGACTTCCTATCTATCAGTCGCATAGAAGAAGGTAAGATCTACAATGTGCCTTCTACGTTCGATCTGGAAGCATTTGCAGTAGAAATTGCAGACGAAGCCCAGGGAGTGCTGAAAGTGGGGCAGCAGATTGTGTACAAACACATCGGGCAGCAATCGGTAGTGCACCTCGACAAGCAGCTCCTGCGTAATATCCTGTTTAACCTGCTGTCGAATGCCAGCAAATACTCAGGTGAGAACAAGGTTGTGCGGTTCGATACCGAAATCACTGATAAACAAATAATCGTAACGGTGCAGGACGAAGGAATCGGAATTCCTGAAAACGACAAAGTGCACCTGTTTACGCCATTTTTCCGCGCCCAGAACGTTACCAACATACAAGGTACCGGCCTGGGCCTCAATATCGTAAATAAGTACGTGGATATAATGAATGGCAGCATGCGCTACGAGAGCGAACTCGACAAAGGCACCACCTTCATTATAACATTTCCCTTAACCTCTGAATCATGAAAAAAATACTGCTCATAGAAGATAATCAGGAAATTAGAGAGAACATTGCTGAAATTCTGTCGCTTGCCAACTACGATATACTGGAGGCCGAGAACGGTAAAGTAGGAGTTGATCTTGCTAAACGCGAAATACCTGACCTGATTATCTGTGACATTATGATGCCCCAGCTCGATGGCTACGGCGTTTTGCACATGCTGAGCGGCAACACGGCCACCTCTGCCATTCCGTTTATTTTCCTGACAGCCAAATCAGAAAAAGAGGATTTCAGGAAAGGCATGAACCTGGGTGCAGACGATTACCTGATCAAACCCTTCGACGACCTGGAACTGCTGGATGCGGTAGAAATGCGCCTCCGGAAGAACGAGGCCCTGAAAGCCGGCTTCCAGAAAAATGCTGAAGGCCTGAACGAGTTTCTGCAGGAGGCAAAAGGCCAGGAAAACCTCGACAAACTGACATCGGACAAGCAGAAGCTGCAGCGGTTCAAGAAAAAGCAACCGCTGTTCTCTGAAGGCAATTACCCGAACGCACTTTTCTTTATAAACAAAGGAAAAGTTAAAACTTACAAATCGAATGAAGACGGGCGGGAGTACATCACCAACCTCTACAAAGACGGCGATTTTATCGGCTACCTCGACCTTATTGAGGAAAAAGCATACCGGGAGTCGGCTATGGTAATGGAAGACTCCGAGATTTATGTTATCTCGAAAGAAGATTTCTTCTTGCTGTTGCACAACAACCGGCTGGTGGCCAACAAGTTTATTAAAATACTTTCTGATAACCTGGCAGAGCGGGAGGAGCGCCTGCTGAAACTGGCTTATAACTCGGTGCGGAAGCGTGTAGCCGAAGCACTTATTTTTGTGGAGAAGCAATATAAAACAGAAGGCAAAGAAGGTACCCAGGTCATTATTTCGCGCGAGGACCTGGCTAGTATTGTAGGAGCTTCCAAAGAAACAGTTATCAGAACGCTGGCCGATTTTAAAGATGAAAAACTCATCGAGAGCCAGGGCAGCAAAATAACCATTATCAACAGCGAAAAGCTAAGGCGCATGCGCAATTAATGCGTTAACCCAAAACTTTCGGAAGGGCAATTATTCAAATGAAATTGCCCTTCCAAAGCAAAATGAGCCAATTTGCGCCAAGGGTAAAAGCATACCAACTACAATCTACTAAGTGTAGTTTGCAACTACACCTTATTATTTACTCCTGACGGAACAGCTACTCAACTACTTTTCAGCTCCTTCGGCAGCTTCGACTATAGCCTTTACCTGCAGACGGGTTAGGAGAATCAGCTATGAGCAATTATTCTAATAAAACAGCCCTTCAGAAGCAAATTGAGCCAATTTATGCCAAGGGTACTTGTGCTTCGGCTGCTTTCTCTCATCTGGTTTAGTGACCATTATCATCTTTTATTTCCAGGCATTTGCTCAATTTTGTAGGGTTAAACGACACCTACAAAATGCAAAATCAGTTCAAGGTCCTTACGCTAACCTTTAAAAACGCACCTATTCAAGTTCGGGAGGCTGTGGCTCTGAACGAGATTGCCTGCCGTAATCTGCTGGATAAGGTAAAGGAATTTACCGGCGCAACCGATGTACTGGTACTTTCGACCTGCAACCGCACCGAGGTGTACTATGCCGCCGACTGCAGCTTCGAACAGGAACTGATAAAGCTGATTTCCATTGAAAAAGGTTTTTCGGCTACATCAGCGGTCGTAACTTATTTTCGGCACATCGATGACCACGATGCGGCTGTAAGGCACCTCTTCAATGTGGCGCTGGGCCTGGAGTCGCAGGTGGTAGGGGATGTACAGATACTGAACCAGGTGAAAAATGCCTACCAGTGGGCTGCCGATGCCGGTACAGCCGGACCTTTTCTGCACCGCCTGCTGCACACCATCTTTAGCGCCAATAAATTGGTGGTGAATGAGACTGCTTTCCGCACTGGAGCTGCCTCTGTGTCTTATGCCACTGTAGAGCTGGTGGAGGAGCTGACCCAAACTATTGGCAACCCGCGTGTGCTGATAATTGGTGTAGGCGATATGGGCAGAGAAGTGTGCCTGAACTTTCAGAAATCAGAAATAAATAACCTGGTAGTTGTAAACAGAACCCACCACAAAGCCCAGGAACTGGCCCAGAAATCTGGTGCCCGTGCGGTGTATTGGGAAAACGTGTGGGAGGAGATAGAGAAGGCCGATGTCGTTATTTCGGCGGTGCCAGGCGATTGTTTCTTTATTTCGAGGGAGAAAGGGGAGCAGCTGACAACACACAAGAAGCGTTACTTTATTGATATGTCGATGCCCCGCAGTGTAGACAGTTCTCTGGAAACCCTCGCCAACACCTATGTGTACAACATCGACAACATCCGGAACCGCACCAACGAGGCACTGGAGAAGCGCCTGGCTGCTATACCTTACGTTCACCAGATAATAGAAGAAGCTGCAACAGAGTTCGACTCCTGGACCAGGGAGATGGCTATGTCTCCGGCACTACAACAATTTAAAAACACGCTGGAGCAGATCCGGCAGCAGGAAATTGCCCGCTACACTAAAAAACTGGGGGCAGCAGAAAAAGACATGGTAGAAGCTATCACCAGAAACATACTGAACAAAATTGTAAAGATGCCAGCTCTGGAACTGAAAGCCGCCTGCCAACGCGGTGAGGCAGAAGCCCTGCTAGGCAGCCTGGCTACTCTGTTCGATCTTGAAAAGGAAGTAATGGTCTAGCGGTATAGCCTGAGCTGGTTAGGGAAAGTAAATTATTGTAATGAAAAGCCCCTCCAAAAATAATTAATGCCTGTACGCTTCAAGGGTAAGGCGGTGAAATGGTGCTTTAAAAAGTAACTAGTTTTAGAACACTCCACTTTATTTCATAAAAAAACTCCTGCCACTTTTGTAGCAGGAGTTTTTTTATGTTGTATTAAAGAGTGTACTACTTAAGCCAGTTCGAGCTTCGACACTTCTTTTGACGGCAAATTAGACTCGCCCATCAGGTAAATATCTATGGCACGGGCAGCTTCACGGCCATCAGAAATAGCCCACACCACCAGCGACTGACCACGGTAAGAATCTCCGGCAGAGAAAACGCCAGGTACACTTGTTTGCCAGTTCTGCAGCTTAAAGTTTCCTCTGTTGTCGTATTCAAACTCGAAGTTAGCATGGAAAGCATCGTGCTCCGGACGCTCATAACCAATGGCAATAAAGGCCAGATCGCAAGGCAGAATTCTTTCGCTGTCTGGCTTCTCGGTGTACTCTCTGTGGTTTTTCCACTCCAGTTCCACTACTTTCAGGCCTTTTACATAACCGTTCTCATCGGCAATAAACTCTTTGTTCAGCCAGCCCCAGCTACGCTCACACCCTTCGTCGTGGGAGCTGGAGGCAGTAAACACCATCGGTAGCTCTGGCCACGGGTTAGTTGGCATACGCTGCGAAGATGGCATGTTGCGGTACTGCAGCTGCGTAATAGATTTGGCACGCTGGCGGTTAGAAGTACCCACGCAGTCGGAGCCGGTATCGCCGCCACCAATCACGATCACGTGTTTGTCGCGGGCATCAATGTCCAACTCAGCCGGAATGGTTTCGCCAGCTACTTTTTTGTTCTGCAGCGTCAGGAAGTCCATTGCGAAATGGATACCCTTCAGGTGGTTGCCCGGAATGGTGAGAGCACGCGGCTTAGAAGAACCTATACACAAAATAACGGCATCGTATTTTTTGTACAGCTTTTTCAGCGTTACGTCTTTACCGATCTCTACACCTAATTCAAACTTAATACCTTCCTGTTCCAGTATCTCCAAACGACGATCGATTGTCCATTTCTCCAGCTTGAAATCCGGAATACCGTAGCGCAGTAAGCCACCCGCTTTGTCGGCTTTGTCGAAAACCGTAACCAGGTGTCCGGCTCTGTTAAGCTGGGCAGCGGCTGCCAGCCCGGCCGGGCCGGAACCAACTACGGCTACCTTTCGGCCTGTTCTTTTCTTTGGTGGCTCCGGCTTAACCAGACCCAGCTCAAAAGACTTTTCGGCAATCGATTTCTCAATGTGCTCAATGGCTACAGCCGGCTTGTTAATAGAAAGTACGCAGCTAGCCTCGCAGGGAGCAGGGCAGATGCGGCCGGTAAACTCCGGGAAGTTGTTCGTAGAGTACAGAATCTCTGCTGCACGCTCCCACTCGCCTTCGTATACAGCATCGTTAAAGTCAGGAATAAGGTTGCCTAGGGGGCAGCCGTTGTGGCAGAACGGAACGCCACAGTCCATGCAACGGGCCGCCTGCTCCTGCGTTTTAATTACCGGAAATTCTAAATATATTTCTTTTGAGTCGTTTATTCTTTCTTTCGGATCGCGGTAAGAAGGTAATTCACGATCGTACTTTAAAAAACCATCTGCTTTTCCCATCAGGCTACTACTTTTAATGATTCGTTAATACTTACTTGCAAGGCTTTTTTCAGGTCGTGTGGCATTACCTTCTGGAAGTGCTTTTGCTGCTCTTCCCAGTTATCCAGGAGCTGTTGCGCCAGGGCACTGCCGGTGTAGTTGTAATGCTCAATCAGCTTTTGCTCGATCCAGGCCATATCAGCTTCATCCGGCTGCTCCAGGTCTACCATGTCGAGGTTGCACTGGTCGTTAAAGGTGCTGTTGCAATCGAACACGAACGCCATACCACCGCTCATACCTGCAGCAAAATTTTTGCCTACCTCGCCAAGCACCAGCACTTTTCCGCCTGTCATGTACTCGCAACCGTGGTCGCCAATACCTTCTACTACAGCCTCTGCGCCTGAATTTCTTACACAGAAACGCTCACCAGCCATACCGTTTATGTAAGCATTGCCAGAAGTGGCACCGTAAAACGCCACGTTACCGGTAATAATGTGCTCGTGCGCTGCGTAATTAGTTTCCTTGAATGGCTTGATGATAAGCTTGCCACCAGAGAGACCTTTGCCAATGTAATCGTTGGCTTCGCCTACAAGTTTAAAGGTTACACCAGGTGCCAGGAAGGCGCCAAATGTTTGACCGGCCGAGCCATGGAATTCGGCTGTGAAGCTGTCTTCCGGCAGTCCTGCTTTTCCGAATTTCTTCGAGATCTCATAAGATAGCATGGCACCTACTGAGCGGTCGATGTTAACAATCTTATACTCCTGAACGCCTTGTTTACCTGCTTCAAAATCACGGATCAGCTGTCTGTCGAGCACGTGCTCGATTTCATGATCCTGTGAAATCTGATGGTAGATACCTACGTTGTTACCCACATATTCCTGGTACAAAATAGGAGAGAGGTCGAGGTTTTTCAGCTTCCAGTGGTCTATATCGGTTCTTACTTTCAGCACCTGCGACTGGCCCACCATTTCGTTTATAGTTCTGAAACCAAGCTGCGCCATTACCTGGCGTAGCTCCATGGCCATAAAGGTGAAGAAGTTCACCAGGTGGTCCGGGTTGCCGGTAAAGAGCTGGCGTAGTTCAGGGTTCTGCGTGGCAATACCTACAGGGCAGGTGTTCATGTGGCACTTACGCATCATAATACAGCCTTCCACAATAAGTGCTGCCGTAGCAACGCCATATTCTTCAGCTCCGAGCAAGGTAGCCACAGCCAGGTCGTACCCTGTCATGAGTTTACCATCGGTTTGCAGTACTACGCGGCTGCGCAGGTTATTTTTAATCAGCGTTTGGTGTGCTTCGGCCAGTCCAATTTCCCAAGGCAGGCCGGCATGGCGGATAGAGCTCAGCGGGCTGGCTCCTGTACCACCATCGGCACCAGATATCATAATAGCATCTGCTTTTGCTTTAGCTACACCAGAGGCAATGGTTCCTACGCCTGCCTCCGATACCAGCTTCACGTTTATTCTGGCGTTCGGATTTGCATTTTTAAGATCGTAGATCAGCTGCTTTAAATCCTCTATAGAATAAATGTCGTGGTGTGGCGGAGGAGAAATCAGGCCTACACCCGGTGTAGAATGACGCACGCGTGCAATCCAATGATCTACTTTATGGCCAGGTAACTGCCCACCTTCACCAGGCTTGGCACCTTGTGCTATTTTAATCTGTATTTCGTCGGCATTGGCCAGGTAATGGCTTGTTACGCCAAAGCGGCCAGAGGCAACCTGCTTTACAGCCGATCTTTCTGAATCGCCGTTTTCGTGTGGCGTGTAGCGGGCCTCGTCTTCACCACCTTCGCCGCTGTTGCTTTTGCCGCCAATGCGGTTCATGGCAATAGCCAGCGTAGAGTGCGCCTCATGCGAGATGGAGCCAAAAGACATGGCACCAGTTGCAAAGCGCTTCAAAATGTTTTCTACCGGCTCCACTTCGTCTAAAGGAACAGACTGACGCTTCCTGAATTCGAACAGGTTACGAAGCGTGATCGTTTTCTGCTGATGCTCCCGAATGAGTTTAGAGTACTCCTTGAACAACATAAAATCGTTCAGTCTGGATGATTTCTGGAGCAGGTGGATAACCTGTGGTTGCAGCAAGTGCGTTTCGCCGGTTCGCTTCCACTGGAAGAAACCACCCATTTCCAGAATACCGTTCTTGTTGTTGAAGGCAGAGTTGTGCTTCGTCAGCGCTTCTCTTTCCAGATCTTCAAAGTTCAGACCTTCCAGGCGGCTGGTCGTGCCTTTAAAGCATTTCTGCACCACTTCCTGCCCAAAACCAAGTATCTCGAATATCTGAGAGCTTTGGTACGACTGCAGGGTACTGATACCCATCTTCGAAAGTATTTTGAGCAAACCGTTGCCTACCGCCTCTATAAAGTTCTGGAAGTAGTAAGACAGTGGTTTCGAGTTATCGATTTTCTCCTGCTCGTACAGGCTTTGAATGGTATCGTACACCAGGTAAGGGTAAACCGCACTCGCTCCGTAACCAATAATGGTGGCGAAATGATGTGTTTCCCAGGCATCGCCGGCTTCTACTACCAGGCCAGTTTTGGTCCGAATTCGCTTCTCGATCAGGTGGTGATGAATAGCACCCACTGCCAGTAACGAAGGTATAGCAGCACGTTGTGCTTTTATGGCTTTGTTAGAGATAACAAGCACCTTCTTGCCATTGCGAACAGCTTCTTCGGCTTCAGCACAAATTAGATCAAGTGCCTTTTGCAGCGAACCAGTTTCGCGTGTGTTAAAGGTGGCATCAATAATCTGGTACTCAAAGCCCTGTTTCTTCAGGTAAGGCAGCTTATGGAAATCCTCTCTTCTGAGAACGGGCTGTTGAATGTGCACCTGGCGTGAGTGCGCTGGGGTTTCATCGAGCACGTTAAGCGACTCGCCGACTCTTGTGAAAAGCGACATAACCAGGCGCTCACGAATCGGGTCGATAGGAGGGTTACTTACCTGTGCGAAGTGCTGCTTAAAGTAGTTGGCTATGTGCTGGCTCTGGCGCGATAAAACAGCCAGCGGAGCATCAGAACCCATACTGCCTACCGGCTCTTTGCCGGTAACAGCCATCGGCTGAATGAGCATACGCAGGTCTTCTGAAGTATATCCGAATGCCTTCTGCGTCTGGCGAATAGCTTCTGGTCTCACGGTTGTAACAGGCACGCGTGGGTCCGGAATGCGCGGTAACCGGATACGGTTCTGCTCAATCCACTCCATATAGGGCTTGTCGTTACAAACCAGTTCCTTTATCTCGTCGTCGTGGTATATCTTGTTTTGGGCGGTGTCGGCCAGCAGCATTTTGCCGGGCTGTAACCTGCCGCGTTTAATTACATCGGTTGGGTCTACTGGCAATGCTCCTGTTTCGGAGGCCATAATCAGGCGACCAGACTTGGTGATGCAGTAGCGAACCGGGCGCAGTCCGTTACGGTCGAGGGTAGCGCCAATTTGAGTGCCGTCTGTAAAGAACAGGGCAGCAGGTCCGTCCCAGGGCTCCATTAAAGAGGCATGGAATTTATAGAAAGCCTTGCGGCGCTTGTCCATGTAGGGGTTGTCCTGCCAGGCTTCCGGCACCAGCATCATCATCACATGCGGAAGCGGTCTGCCAGCCAGGGTCAGCAGTTCCACCATGGCATCGAGGTTAGCCGAGTCGGAGAACTCAGGGTTCGTAACCGGCAGCAGCGATTGCATCTCCTCGTCTGTAAATAACGGAGACGACATCAAAGCTTCCTTCGACTTCATTTTGTTCACGTTCCCTTTAATGGTGTTTATTTCACCGTTATGGGCAATAAAACGGAAAGGCTGTGCCAGTTTCCAGTTCGCGAACGTGTTGGTAGAGAAGCGGGAGTGCACAATGGCGAGTGCCGACTTAAAATCAGGGTCACGCAGGTCGTGGTAGTAGCGGCCAAGCTGGTCTGTTTTCAGCTGACCTTTATATATAATAGTACGGGCCGAGAAACTGGCAATAAAGAAAGTGCCGTTTTCGCCGGGTACAGTCTTTTTAATACTATGAGAAACAGAGTTGCGTAACACAAACAGCTTGCGCTCCAGATCTTCACCTCGCAGAGAAGCATCTATCGGTTTTACAAAGACCTGCTCTATGTACGGTTCCACAGCTTTAGATTCGTGCCCCGGAACTTGTCCGTTTACCGGCACCAGGCGGTAACCCAATAACTCAAATCCTTGGGCCCTGATGCTCAGGTTTAAGGCTTTGCGTGATTTTTCCCTTACCTCGTAAACGGTCGGGAAAAAGACCATGCCTACCCCATAACCACCCAGTTCAGGTAGTTTAATGGCAAATTCTTCCAATTCCTTCACGAAAAATTCGTGGGGGATTTGTACCGAAATTCCTGCTCCGTCGCCCGTTTCAGGGTCGCTTCCGGTGGCACCGCGGTGTTCCATGTTCTCCAACATGGTGAGTGCGTCTTTTACGGTTGAATGGCTCTTAGTTCCATCCAAGTTCACCACACATCCAACACCGCAGGAGTCGTGTTCTAACTCAGGCGTATAGAGTCCTCGCTGTGGTTTATCTGTTTGAATCATCTATTAAAAAGCTATTGTTTAAGTCTCCCTCGGTCAAAAGGCGAGTGAAAAGTTACTGAATAAAATTTTATTTTCCAATTCATGTTATTGATAAAAGGACAGAAGTATGAATTCTTGTTTGTGAAAATGGTAATTATACTGGAGCAATATTGAGAATGTGTGAATTTGGCTTTATCTGAAAACTCACTGATTATCAATATGTTAATTAATGAGGCGAATAAATTTCAATTTTTTTTCGGTTAATGGCAATATGTTATAACTGATTAACAATCTGCTGGTTATGAATTATGACAAGAAGATTAAGAATTGTAAAAATGATCTTAAATATCTGAAAATCAGATGTTTGTATGCTGAAATAAGGATTAATAACGAGGAGATTAGCACCTGCTGCTGAAGCAGAAGTTACAATAGAATTAACTTTTTTTAATTAAAGTTCAGTTTTTTTTCTGATTAAGGAATTATTTATGAAGAAGAAAACAAATATAGCACCTATACAACTATCCTTTTTCAGTTTTGATAAACCAAATATTGAGGTTTAGCTAACAAAATGAGACTAACATTATGAGGCTTTTTTAGTTCAGGAGATGTTATCAAGTGGAATTGCTTCTTCAGATCATGGAGAAGTACAACCCTTGACAACAAAGGCTGTCATTTTCTTTGGAAGGCTGTTTTTATTAGAATAATTTGGTCGCAGCCCTTTGCAGATGTGGTAGCAGTAAAAGGAGTAAGTGGGTTGTTGGCCTGGAGACCTTGGAGCTAACTACGCGGGAAATGCTTTGGAAGGGCAAAATCATTTAAATAATTCGAAAAGTGCGGAGTAGAGGGTAAGCAGCCTCTACTCCGCACTACTTACTATAACAGCAACACCTATGAGCAGTAGCGCCCTGTGAAACGCTACTGCTCATAGGTGTTGCTGTTGTGTGAAGTGATTTTTTTATTCTTTCTTTTATCGACTTCAATTTCGATAAATGCTGGTAAATAGTTTGGGGTACAACCTTTTGCTACCACTTCATCTTTATACAGCCCTGTCTTCTCTCCAATTATGATGCAACGACTTCGATAACTTTCATCATACACTCCAATCCAGGAGGCTGTAAAATTCATAGCCCATTGCACTTCAGGAGCTTCTGAATTAATGTTAGCTTCTATTTTTGAAAGTAATTCTGGTGTATTATCCGGTGGTGTTTGTCCTGTCCATCTCAATCTTGCTTGGTAATACCAATAGGTTCGTCTTTGAAGAGTTGAAGGACTACTTTCCCAAGATTGGATCAAAGCTACTGTTCTCTTGTCTTTTGTAAGCTGATTGGCCATTAACCACTCCATTAAGTGGTTTTTCTCATCAAATGTGTGTGTCTGCATTTCTTTGTCAAGCTTATCAACCAACTCTTGAGTAAGCAATTTTTTATCCATGATTAGAATTGCCAAAAGTCTAGCAAAATATTCTCGGGTTGACCACAATTCCATCGCTAGTTCATGATCCTTTTTTATCTCTTTGGCAATTTTCTTTAAGTCTCCCAGTTTGGTCGATTTAGCATTTACCTGAGAATGAATTGCTCGGGCTTCTGTACTTAGATTCATCTGGGTGTCTTATTTTTTATTTCTCACAACGACTTGTAAACAGTTATGCTTAATGGAGGTGCTTCTACTGCCTCGTTGGCAGCAACCTGGTTTGGTAAGGTACAAGGAGCTTTGCTTTTGCCTGTTTGCCATTTACTTAGTTTCGAATCCAGCAGCTTTTTCCAGGTAGGGGCTGTGGCAGGTATGGTGTACGGTAAAGGCGCCTCCGACAGGTTGAACAGGCAAAGCAGGTGTTCCTGGTCCTTCTCGCACTGGCGCAGCAATACAAAACCGGTTTGGCCAATCGTCTGTACCCTGATTTTGTTTTTATCGAAGCACTGAAGCGCTGCCTCCGTTCTTCGCAACCGAATTAGTTCCTGGTGCCACTGCAGCATAATTTTGTGTTTTCCCTTTTCGCGCTTCTCCCAAATTAGTTTAGAGGCTGTAAAGGTTTCCTCCGCCTGCGGATCGGGTGGGGCTGCATCCCAGTTAAAGCCGGAGAATTCTTCTTTCCTGCCTTCCTGAACGGCTTTAATCAGTTCTTCGTCGCTGTGGTGCACAAAGTAATTAAATGGTGTATCTTCTGCGTACTCTTCCCCCATAAACAGCATAGGCACATAAGGCGAGAGCATGACGGCGGCTGCAGCCAGTTTCAGCCTTTCATAATCGATAATGGTGCTTAAACGCAAACTGCCGACATGGTTGCCAACCTGGTCGTGGTTCTGAATGAAGGTGATAAATTTGTCGCCTGACATACCTGCGGAAGAAGCGCCATGACGTTGCTTCCTGAATTTCACGAACTCGCCACTGTGCACAAAGCCTTCGGTGTAGGCTTTTGCCAGCTGCTCGATCTGCCCAAAATCTTCGTAGTACTTTTTGCCTTCCTCGTTAAGTAAAACATAAAGCGAATGATGGAAATCGTCGAGCCACTGCGCCTGAAAACCAAAGCCGCCGACCTCCGGCGACTTCATTACCTTCGGGCTGTTGTAGTCGCTTTCGGCTGTCATATAAAGGCTGCGGCCAAGCTTTTGCTCCAGCAGTTTTACTTTATAATAAGTAAGTTCCCAAAAGTTAATGGCCTTTTTGTCGAATACCGTGTGGATGGCGTCGAGCCTCAGCCCGTCGATGTGGTAGTGCTCGAACCAGTGCAGCGGATTGTCCGAGAAGTAATCGCGCACACCATCTGACCAGGCATCGTCGAAATTGATGGCCTCGCCCCAGGGGGTGCTGTATTTGTCGGTAAAGTACGGCGCGAATTTTCCGAAATAGTTGCCTTCAGGGCCAAGGTGGTTGTACACAACATCCAGAAAAACCGCGATGCCGCGCGCATGGCAGGCATCAACCAGCTTTTTAAGGCCGTTGGGGCCGCCGTACGAATGCTGCACGGCATAAGGGTATACGCCATCGTAGCCCCAGTTCCGGTTGCCGGGGCATTGGGCCACAGGCATCAGCTCAATAGCATTTATGCCTGTATCCACCAGGTTGTCGAGCCTCGGAATAATTGCTTCGAAAGTACCTTCGGGCGTGAAGGTACCAACATGCAGTTCGTATAAAATAAGATCTTTAAATGGTAAGCCTCGCCAGGTCGTATCCTGCCACTCATGGCTCTGGTGGTCCACTACCTCCGATGGCCCGTGTACTCCGTCCGGCTGAAAGTGTGAAGCCGGGTCAGGATAATCCTGCTCACCATCGGGCATAAAAAAATACCGGTCTCCCGGCTTCACATCTTTTACCTCGGCTCTGAAGTAGCCTACCTCATGCCGCTGCATTTTCACCTTCCTGTCTTTGGGTGAGAGGAGGTGAAGTGTCATCGATTCCTTTTCAGGAGCCCAAACTGTAAAAACGCAGGTATTATTTCCTGCATAGGATGCACCAATAGCCACTGTCTATATTCTTTGGGTTAATTTTGTTCTTTTGTATTGAACGAGCTACCCCTGCTGCTGCAAGGGTAGCTCATTAGTTGTATAACTTATTGGTGCTACGCATCCAGCCTTACCAGAATACCCTCATCGCCTCCCAGGCTAATGCTTTCTGTAATAGCAGTGTTCTCACGTTCCGGGAAAGTGGCCAGCACAACAACACCTGTAAACTTATGGTGCTTCGGCTTAAAGTAGCAGGGGCGGTGGCTAAGGTTCAGCACCACCAGAAAGCGGCTATCCCCCGATTTTCTGATAAAGGAAAACACCTGGTTATCGGAATAAACCGGAATGTAATCGCCAATTTTAAGCGCAGGTTCTTCCTGGCGCAGTTTAATCAGGCGGCGGTAAAGCGTGAGCATCGAGAAGGGGTCATCCTGCTGTACTTTCACGTTTATTCTTCTGAAGTAGTCAGGTAACCGGAGCCAGGGTTTGCTGTCAGTAAAACCTGCCTGGTTAGTATCTTCCCATTGCATCGGTGTGCGAGCCGGGTCGCGACTCAGGTGCAGGTCTGGCATGTTCAGGCCTTGTGGATCCTGTACTTCTTCCGGCGGAATAGGTACATCGCGCATACCTATTTCATCGCCGTAGTATATGGTGGGTGTGCCTCGCAAGGTTAGCAGGAGCATGGCCGCTACTTTTGCCTGCGTAGATCCTACCCGGCTGGTAATGCGGGGCTGGTCGTGGTTACCCAGCACCCAGTTAGGCCAGCCGCCATCTGGCAGGGCACCTTCATACATGTCTACATTAGACGCGATCTGCTGCGCCTCCCACTTCAGCGAAAGGAGCAGGAAATTAAATGGCAAGTGAGCGCCATTGTTGTCGCTGCCATAGTAGGTCATCAGTTTCTGTATAGGCAGGTAAATCTCCCCGATCATCATGCGTTCGTCGTATTCGTCGAGCACAGCGCGCATTTTATGAACTATGTCGTGCACTTCTGGCTGGTCGGTTGAGTAGGCTGGTATCAGCTTTTCGTAGGTTGCCATGTGCGGCTCGTAGTGTGGGTTTGGGGGGTTGTCGCGCAACTGGTCATCTTTTACCATGTGCCACATCACATCTACCCTGAAACCGTCTACGCCTTTGTCGAGCCAGAAACGCATCACGTTCATCATGGCTTCCTGCACGTCGGGGTTACGCCAGTTCAGGTCGGGTTGCTCCTTCAGAAAAGCGTGGTAATAGTATTGCTGGGTGTTTTCGTCCCATTCCCAACCGCTGCCGCCAAACACACTTAGCCAATTGTTCGGCTCCGAACCATCTGGCAGCGCATCCTCCCAAATGTACCAATCGCGTTTCGGGTTATCGCGCGACGATTTTGATTCCAGAAACCAGGGGTGCTGATCGGAAGTATGGTTTGGTACCAGGTCCAGAATCAGTTTCATGCCGCGGTTATGTACTTCGGCCAGCAATTCATCGAAGTCGGCCATTGTGCCGAATAGTGGGTGAATGTCCTGGTAATCAGCAATGTCGTAGCCGAAATCAGCCATGGGCGAGGAGAAAATAGGAGAGATCCAGATCGCATTTACGCCCAGCCACTTCAGGTAATCGAGGCGCTTTATAATGCCTTGTAAATCGCCAACACCATCGCTGTTGCTGTCCTGATATGATCGTGGGTAAATCTGATAGATGACTCCTTCCTGCCACCATAGGTGTTTTAACTGCTCTTCTTTCATGGTTCCGTATGGGTTGTATCCGCGTAAATTCGGGAATAGAAATAACTACTTATTTTAGAATGTTGGTTGTACGGAGAAAAAAGAATGTAGATTAATTTGATGTAGCTAAACTGTAGGATTTTGAAGTGGGTACAAATAAATGTTAGTAGTTGAGGTACACGTTGAGGAGGTGGAGAATTATTTAAATGGAAAATGCCTTGCGCAATTCCCTTTGCTGCTGCTAATTAAAACCTGCGCAGTTGGTTGCGTCTGAAGGTCCATTCTGGGGTGAAGAGTTGCTGCCCGAAACTGCTGCTGTACCAGGGGCTCTTGCCTGAGTCGGTGTTGTTGCAAAGTAAATGGATTTCCTGGGCCGGCATATAGCTTTGCGCCAGCAGGAAAATCCTTTCGCTGGTGTCAGGGTTTTCGGCCACATCCATAACAATAACGGCATGGCCGGGACTTCCGCCCTTAATAAAAACATCGCCTGCCTGAATGGCTTCTACGGCAACAGGTGTCAGTTCTTTTTCAAGCGACAAGGTGCCAGCGTACACAAACACCTGCTGCAGGTAAGCTTAGAAGGTTTCGTAATCGGAGGCTGCTTTTTGAATCCAGGAGCAGTTATTGCCCTGCACTTTTATGCGTTTGCCTTGCTGCCAGTTGCTGAAGTTGGCCCGGAAGCCGCTGGTGAAGTTGAAGTGAATATCGTGGTAACGCTTGTGATGGTACAGGTAAGTTATGCTCTATTGTTTTACCTGTTTGAAAAAGAATTTTTGTTGAACAGCCATTGGGAGGCTTGAACTCTTTGAGGAACTTATCAACTACCCTTTAATTAGCTGAATTGACAGAGAACAGATATAGGTTTTCGCAATGCAGAGCGTCAGTGCATCGGTTGGAGCACTGCTCATATTTTAACAGCTCAAAGGTGGCATCACCAAGAGTTGTACTAATTTTTGCTGATGGCTGCTTCCAGTAAGCTGAGAAGTTGGTGAAGTAGTGAAACATAGTTATGATAAAAAGAGCAATTCCTATAGTTAAGTAATAGTAGGAATAATTCATTTTCTTTATCATGGTTATTTACAGAAGCTTATGGGGAATCCGGGCACTAAAGCAGGTAGCTGAGAAAAATAATTTAGTGCTTAACATTAGACCGCTAGCCATTGAGCAAAAATACAAAATTGCCTACATGTTGGGGAAAAATTTAACCAAACCAAAACCGCCACCTCTGCAGCAGCAAAGGTGGCAGTATCCTAAAACTATGTTAAGTTTAGTGGCGGCAGGAGCATTGCTCACCGGCAATGCCAATTCCATGAGAATCCGTGCCTTCGTGCCATCCAAAAGGGCTGGCATAGCGGTTGTTTTCCCAGTAGAACTTGCCGGGTTTGCGGTCATAGTTACCAATTTCGGTCATGGTAGCGGCATCGTAGAGGCGACCGTTTACCATCGTGTAACGCACGTGCTCAGAGTTCTGAATGTTCTCCAGTGGGTTCTGGTCCAGCACGATCAGGTCGGCCAGTTTGCCTACTTCCAGCGAGCCGATGTCCTGGCTCATTCCTATATATTCAGCTCCGTTAAGTGTGGCAGCGCGTAAGGCTTCAAGATTAGTCATACCGCCCTGCTGCAGCATCCAGAGTTCCCAGTGAGCACCCAGGCCTTGCAACTGACCGTGTGCGCCTAAATTAACTTTTACACCGGCATCTGTCAGCTTTTTGCAGGCTTCCGACACTTTTATGTAACCGTTGTCATACTCCTCGTCCGGCACCTGTGTTACATGGCGTGAGCGGCTGTCGATAACGGAGCGCGGGGTAAAGCGGAGTAAACGTTCTTTCTCCCACACGTTCGTTTTCTGGTACCAGTAGTACTCGCCGTTTACGCCACCGTAGTTCACAATCAGGGTAGGAGTGTAGCCGGTGCCGCTGGCGCTCCACAATTTTACCACATCGTTGTAGAGCGGTGCCACCGGAATGTTGTGCTCTATGCCGGTGTGGCCATCCAGAATCATGCTCATGTTGTGGAAAAAGGTAGAACCGCCTTCCGGCACAACAGTCATGTCAAGTTCGCGGGCTGCCTGAATAACCTGCTGGCGCTGCTCACGGCGTGGCTGGTTATAGCTTTTTACAGAAAAGCCTCCCAGGGCCTTAATGCGGCGCAGGTGCGAGCGGGCATCATCCAGGTTATTTACCACAGCCTTGAAATTGCCATCGGCTCCATAAAGCACCGTGCCTGTAGAGTAAATGCGCGGACCAACCATGGTGCCTGTCTTCACGGCTTCCGATTGGCTGAATACCATTTCGCTGGTGGAGGAGGGGTCGTGGGTGGTGGTAACGCCGTAGGCCAGGTTTGCATAATATGCCCACTGCTTCTGCGGACTCATGCCCAACCTGAACGTGCCCATGTGTGCATGCACATCCACAATACCAGGCATAATGGTTTTGCCTGTTGCGTCTATCACTTTGGCTCCTGCAGGAACCTGCACGTTGGCACCTACTGCTACTATTTTGTTGCCGTCTACTACTACGGTGCCACGCTCAATTATTTCATCGCCTTTCATGGTAATGATGCGGGCATTGGTAAAGGCTACCTTGCCTTGCGGCACATCGGTATTGAGCACCAGGCCGATCTTGGTGCCTGTTGTGTCGATGGCAGGAAGTTTATCTGGCGCACCTTCTACAAACTTGAAGCGATTTTTCAGGTCATTCGAGAAATACTCATCGCCGGTTACCCAATTAATTTTTTTGCTGTCGGCAGACCAGTGAATGCTGCTACCCAGGTCGCGGGTAAAACGCGAAACAGGAACTGCCTTTGTCTCGGCACTCAAATCCAGGGCGCCACCCGCCGGAGCAAAAGGAGCTACAAAGCCGTTAAACAATTCTACAAAGGCAATCCATTTGTTATCGGGGCTTAGGTAGAACTCGGTAGCATATTTAGAGGTATAATGCGTTTGCTCCTGTGTACCCTGCAGGCTGATGCTCTGGAAGGTGGTGTTTCCATCTTTGCTGCCTGAGAAGAAAACACGGTCGGAGGTAGCGTTAAATTGTGGGGCAGCGCCTTGTTCTGTTAGTTTTACGGCAGCGCCGCCGTTGGCTGGTATATAATAAATACCTGGTTCTTTACTGAAGGCGTGGCCCAGGTGGTCATTGCCGCTCTCTCGTTTATAGGCAATCAGTTTACCGTTAGGCGAGAAGGCAGGATGTGTATAGTACCCTTTTTCAGAAGTTAGCTTCGTGGGCTTCGGGTTCTTTTTGCCGATGTCGAGTTTATGCAGGGCCCCCAGGTTTTCGTCGTTCCAAGTCGCGTACACAATCGTTTTTCCATCAGGAGAGAAGGTAGGGTAGAACTCGAAATCCTGGCTGTTGGTAATGCGCTCCGGTTTTCCATTAGGTAGAGTTTTTTTATAAAGATAGCCAGCTGCGTTAAATACAAGTGTTTTGCCATCAGGCGAGGTAACAGCATGGCGAATGGCTTTGGCTGTAAACTGACTCGGCGAAAGTCCTGTTTTGCTGTGGTCGTGGCGAACGGCTTCTGCAATGGCATGTGTGGCAGTAGCCTCAAACGGAATAACAGAGGCTTTAAAAGTGGCTACCTCAACTTTGTTAATTTTTCCGTTGGCCCAGAAGATCAGGTTTTTGTTATCTGGTGTCCAGGCAAAGTTGGGGTACACACCAAAAATAGCCCAGGCTTCCTGCTGGTCGTGGCTCAGGTTGTCGTACACGGGCCATTCTTCACCCGTTTTCAGGTCGTGCAGGAACAATACCGATTTGGTGCGTACGCGTCTTACAAAAGCCAGATATTTGCCATCCGGGGAAACAACAGGTCGAACGGCTCCACCTGCTCCGCCCGTTACATTTTTAATATCTCCTGTGTTACGGTCTACACGGCGAATTACGTAAATCTGCGTGTTCGGGTCTTTGTTGTACTGAAAGGTAGAGCCACCACTCATATCCTCTGAAAAGTACACATAGCGGCCATCCGGCGATACCCAGGGTTCGCCAACGTCCTGCTGGTCGTTTTTGCGTTTGGTGAGCTGCACGCCACTGCCGCCTGAGCGGTGGAACATCCACATTTCGCCGGCACCCAGCGAGCGGGTGGCTGTAAAGTGCTTTCGGGCCACCAGAAACTCGCTGTCGGGAGTCCAGGCGGCGTTGTTGAGTAGCCTGAAATTTTCGTTTGTTACCTGCTGCGGGTTAGAGCCATCGCGGTTCACAATCCAGATATTGTCGCCACCGGCACGATCGGAAGTAAAGGAGATATATTTGCCGTTGGGACTGAAGCGCGGCTGCACCTCGTAGGCGGGGCCACCGGAAAGGAGCTTTGCTTTGCCACCTGAAACAGGCATTATATAAATATCGCCCAATAGATCGAACACAATTTCCTTTCCGTCCGGACTCACATCCAGGCTCATCCAGGTGCCTTCGTCGGTGGTGATGGTTATTTCTTTTTGGGGGCCGTGGGCTTCATCCACTTTCCATTTGAGGTCTTCTTTCTTCTCCTGGGCAATGGCTACCCCGGCCTGTAGAGCCAGAGTAGCCGCCAGAAACATACTTAAAAAAGTGTGTTTAGACATTTGTAAGATGTAGATGTGGTTTTTTCCAGAGCCCAAAGATATAAAACTTTTATATTTTTTAGCGGGTTTGAGCAGGAAGATTATGGAGTACCCCTGTTTTTTTTGGGTACTTAATAGAATGTTATAGGGAAAAGCAGCGAGATAGCCGGTATTTATAAACTACTGTTATTTAGATGAGGTGGTAAACCTGGCTACATAAGTATAACGGTAAAACTGCTAGAAGTAGCTGCTGAGTGTTTGATTAAATATGAATTTTTAGAGGTTATTGCTATCAAATTAATTAATGATTAAGTAATTATTTGAAATTATTACAATGAATCTAGCTACCTACTCCACCTCAAATACATAGGGCAGCTGGAAACTAAGCGGCTGGTTCCGGTTGTGGATATGCTGCAGAAAGTGGTCTATTTCGGCTTTGTACTCCAGGTGGTAGTCTGGGTATATTTTTTCTTAGATGAACTGTTTTTTAGAGGGCACCAACAGGTAGTGGCAGTGAAAAACTTTTTTGTAGCTCTCAAAATAGTTAAAAAGTGATTGTAAGTGCTGTAGTTTTAATAAATTAGGTAGTATATATCTTACAAGGAGATGCTGAAATTGTTATAATATAACAATTGTTTGTTATATTTAGCTATTGTTAAAGCCTGACCTGATTACCTATGAAACACTTCATTAAACTCCTGCCCCTCCTCTTTTTGCTCGCAGCCTGCGAGGAGAAGCTGCCGAAGCCCACCCAGAACGGCTCCAACACCATCGCCTGCAAAGTGAACGGCAAAGCCTGGATCGCTGACGCAGGTACGGGCTTTGGCACAAAGAAATTCTCAGTATGGTACGGTTACGTGAATCCCCCAAACAAACAATTATTTATCTCTGCCAACCGCATCGCAGAGGGTGATAACTCTACTATAGATTTAGCCTTGGAGGATGTGAAGGTGAGAGGCACTCATTACTTCTCTTTTGATACCGGTCCTGCTCCTGAGCAAATGCGCTACCAGAACCATGCGATGTACACTGAATATAAGCCAAATAAGGGCCGATACATCACGACCAGCCGCAACACAGGCTTTGTCACCTTCACAAAGGTTGATACGGTGAACCGTATTCTTGCAGGCGTTTTCGAGTTCACGGCAGAGAGCCTGGATGGCTCCGGCCAGA
>NZ_VRTY01000088.1 GCF_008017455.1 Pontibacter qinzhouensis
GCTTTCGATCTTCTTCTTGTTTTTTGCCGTTATACCATCATCAATTATATAAAAACTCAACAGTTCTGACGACTTGTGGTTTTCTTCAATCGATTTAATTAACGGCGCTATGAGTATGGCATAATGGTTATCGCTGGCTAGTGCGATATTGATTTTCTCTTTCATAAGGTTGGCATTTTGAATTGCGACTCAATGTGGTTGAATGGTATAGGGTGTATATTTTGCTGGTTAACTGTGTATGTCTAAGAATGAAGTGCAGAATATTTATTAAACACTCTCTGCTTGCCAGAGCTTTGGAGCTTTCTCCCATTGCCCGGTGCTGAGGTTAAATTGCTTTAGTACCTTGGCAGGGTTACCACCCACTACCGAATAGGCGGGCACATCTTTGGTTACCACGCTTCCTGCTGCTACTACGGCATGTTTTCCTATCCGTACGCCAGCTGTAATTACAGCATTAGCCCCAATCCAGCAGTTATCTTCTATTACAATTTCGGCGGTGGTGCAGGGCTGGTCTTTTATGGGAACATGCACGTTTTCGTAGCCATGGTTTAAGCCAGAGATTACCACGTGTTGTGCTATAATTACCTTATTGCCAATAGTTGCCGGGCCAATTACCACATCAAAAAGACCGATAAAGGTATCGCTGCCAATGTGCACCGGGCCCATGCCATTGTTTACTACCGCGTAATCTTCTATAACGGCATTGCTGCCTACCGAAAACGGGTTAAACGGCAGCACATCTAACCGCGACTTGCCCCTGAAAACAGCGCTTTTGCCTTTTTTATGATAAAAAGGATTCAGGAACTGACGTACCCACCACCGCGGCCTTGCCTGGTTTTTAGGCATCAGCATATAAAGTGCTATTGCTTTCAGGCGGGTGTCGGTCTTTATTTTCTGTATCAGGTTCAAGGCGAGGTATTTTAAAAGATGTCGAAATTAATATTGTGGTCCGTGTCAGAATTACTCAACACCTACAGCAGGAACTGCCGAGCGGGTTGCTTTTTCCCAGGCTGCCGGTTGTGATTTTCGAACAAACCTGAGAAACCCGATAAATACGGCCACATTAATCATGGTGAAGTAAAGTGGCAAGAGCAGGGGTTTTATTTTTTTGCCTCTTGCTTCTGCCTGCCAGCCTACCCACGAACCAACATAGAACATAAGTTGTAGCGCAAACACGGCCATGTAGAAAAGACTGTTTTGCGATGCTAGAAGTAAATTTAGCGGTAACAGAAGCAACAGCATAAGCGGAGCCAAACTCCAGCGCAGTACCCGGTGCGATACGTACAGAAACGTTACCACCGGCTGACGAAACGGGTTGAGCAATGCGCTTAGCCTGAACATAGACTGCCAGCCGCCTGCACATATCCTGACTTTGCGTTTCATCTCTTCTGCAATAGAATCGGAGGGGGTTTCGGAGGCGTAGGCCAATGGCTCGTACACTACTTTAAAACCTTTCTCCACAATGCGTAACGACTGAACAAAATCATCCAGAATCGTATCTTTTTCGAGTGGCTGGTACAAGGCAGACCGGAACGATACTAACTCTCCTGCAGCACCCATTAGGCTGTAAATATCGGAGTCGCAGCGTTTCAGAAACGATTCATATTTCCAGTAGAGGCCTTCGCCAGCACCTGGTGCTGAATCTTGCGCCATTACTTTCTTCTCTCCTGAAACGGCACCTACCTGTGGGTCCTGGTAATGCTTGGCTATTTCTCTTACTGCCTCTTTGTTCAGAAAAGAATTGCAATCGGTAAAAATAACGTATGGTGTGTTTATAAACTCCATTGCTCTGTTCTCTGCCATGGCCTTACCTCCTCGTACAGGCGAGTGCAGGTGCAGTATCTGAGGGTAACCTGCCAGAATTTCGGCTGGGTTGTCGGTAGAGCCGTCGGTAATAAATACCAGGCGCAGTTTATTCTGTGGATAATCCAGGGCCAGACAGTTCTTTATCTTGCTCTCCAGAATAGGTGCCTCGTTGTATGCCGGAACTACCAGGGTAATTTCAGGCTCGTAGTGTTTCAGCTGTTTTTTCTGTTGAGAACCCCTTGCCGCTTTAGCCCAAACCCATGCCACCAGCGCATACCCGAAATAGGTATAGAACACAATGGCAGCGGCAATCCAGAAACTAATTTCAATAAATCCCATAGTACCTGCTAATCTTTTTTGCTGCTGATAAAGCTGCTGAAGAAACCTATGATGAGGAAAAGTATAGCGGGGAGGGCAAAAATTTCGAATGGCATAACGTAGTAATTTTAACTGTTAAACATGAACTTCTGTTGATACTGCTTTCACCTTGTGCGGGGTAGAAAGGAAAGATTTTTTGGCTTTATTAACCTGGAACAGTGCTTTTGCCATGCAGAAAATGGCGTATGGCACTTGAATAAAGGCCTTCCAGAGTTTCGGGTTTTTATAGAATCGGCCGGGCAGCGCTATAAACAGGGCGGCACCCAGCAGCAGGAGCAATACTCCCCAAAAAGCCGGAGCCGGGCCAAACGGCAACACCAGCGATGCTAGAAAAAGGAGACCCAAAACACCGATCAACAGCATGCGTGGTACCAGAAAAGCCTGTGCTACTTTGTTAAAGAACTCATAGTTGCCAAATTTCAGGAACTGCGTAACGCCTTCTCCGGCATACTTTTTCATGAACTCAAGTTGGGCGGCTATCCAGCGGGTACGTTGCTGTGTAAATACCTTGGCGTTCTCTATTTTCTCATCGTACACATACACCTTGTCGAGGTAGCAGATCTTATCCTGGTTCTTTGCAATCCTGAAGTCGAGCTCTTTGTCTTCGCCCACCGTCTCGCCAATGTTGTTAAGTAATTCTTTCAGGTAAGTAAATCCGAAAGCCATGCCCGAACCTATTAAGGCAGATGACATACCCACAGCAAAATGTCCTTTCCGGTAAATGTGGTTGTTTATTTCTTCGTTGCAGGCATCTAAAAAGGCAAAGGTCGAATCAAGGTTTTTGGCCGTTCTGTGGGCCTGCACCACTTTGTAGCCTGCCCCGAATGCCTTGTTTACTTCCTGCAGAAAATCAGCACCCATTATGTTGTCAACATCCAGTATGGCAGCTATGTCGTAGGTGTTTTCTGGTAAGGCATTAAGGGCGGCAGCCAGTGCCTTGCCTTTGGTGCTTTTCTCAAAGGCCACTTCTATTACACCAACGCCTGTGTTTTGTAGGGTGGCAATGGTTTCAGGCAACAGGCCGTCTGCTATCACAAATACATCAAAAGTGCCGGCGTACTGGTGGTTCAGGGCTGCTTTGCTGGTCTCAAGTATCACTTCGTTTTCCTGGTAAGCCGGAATCAGAATGCAGAACCGGCGGTCTTTTTTAAGCAGCTCCTGTAGAGGCTTCACCTTTTTATGACCTGCCAGCGAAAAGAACAGCAGGTAACAGCAGTTCAGTAACAGGAAAATACCAAGGCTATACAGTACTATATCAAAGAATAAATCGATTACAAACATGAAGATGTTAAGTTTTTTTGTAGCTGTTGGGCTTTACCTGCAACAAGTGCAGGTGCTTTGCCTGGTTCTTGTTACTTATATTAAAAATCGAACTCAAATTATTCTAATGAAAACGGCCTTCCGAAGCATTTTCAGGCTGTGTTAGGTCAAGGGTTGCGTTGCTTACTGTAGCGTAAGCTCCTGTATTTGGCGTTGGCTGGTGGTGCTCAGGTGCCGGGTTGTATAAATGTTCCGGTTCGTCAGGTTCCACCACAACCCTTTGGCCAGTGCCTGCAGGTGTTTCCACTCAAAGCGCAGGCCGAACTCCAGCATTTTCTTCGGAATGGCTGCTATCAAAAAGATCAGCATGCTTGTCCAGAAAGGCCAGCCGCTAATGTTTCTTCTAATGAAAAGCAGCCGGTTGCGGTTCATGTAATATGTTTTCAGAACAGATGCCTTACCAACCGATACAGACTCTTTGTGGTAGATGGTGGAGGAGGCAACGTAGTGGCAGCTGTAACCTGCCCGCTTTATCATTTCGCACCAATCCAGTTCCTCGTAGTACAGAAAGTAAAGCTCCGGCATCAGGCCAACTTTCTCTATCACCTGCCGGGGCACCATCATGGCAGCGCCATCGGCAAGTTTTGTGGTGGCACCCTGATTATGCTGCCCTTTGTCCTGCTCCAGCTGCCCAATGGTAATGCTGCGTCCGGTCCAGGGGTTAATGCCATGTGAGCCAGCATATTGTATCAGGTTATCTGTGCCGTAGTAGATAATTTTAGGAGAGGCAACACCAGCCTGCCGGTTCTGAGTAAAGAGGTGTACCATGGGCTCCAAAAAGCCTGGATCTACTTCAGTATCGTTGTTCAGAAAAAGTAGGAACTCGCCTGCTGCGTGTGCCACTCCTAAATTGTTGCCTCCAGCAAACCCCAGGTTTTTGGCCGACCGGATGAGCTTTACTTCCGGGTACTGAGCCACGATCTGCTCCGGGTTGTCTGAAGGTGAGGCGTTATCTACTACAATTATTTCGATGTTCGGGTAAGTTATTTTCCGGAGCGAGGCTACCATGTCGCAGGTAACGGCTGCCTGGTTATAATTAACCGAAATAATAGAGACCAATGGGCTAGGCATGTGCTGGTACTTGTAGTGGTGCTGCTTCTTTGTCTAGTTTAGGGCCCATGAAAATAAACGCCCACGACACGTAAATTATCATAGAAGACGGGAACATGTTCATGGTTTCGTTGCCGTAGCTAACTATAATTATACTGGTGAAGCCAGCTGTGAGGGCCATGAGTTTGTACCGCAGTCCTTTGTCTTTGGTGTTCCAGACTATGCCGCAGCTTTTGCCTATAATGTACATCATCAGGCTTATCCAGACCACAAAACCTACGATGCCATACTCTGCCCATATTTTAACCCAGTAACTATCTGGTGGAATAGTGGCCAGGTAGGTGTTTTTATTATAAGTTACACCGGTATAACCAATGGCACCCACACCACCTCCGAAGGGGCGCGATTTCAGGTAATCGGTGAGTTTGGCCTGGTTAATTAAACGTGCGTTAAAAGAGTCGTCGTTAGGTTTAACAGCAGAGCGCATCCTTCTTACTTCGAAGTGGCTCTCGCCGATGTAGGTATATTTCAGGAAGCCATAACCAGCTGCTACAACCAGTACTGAAAGAATAGTTAGCTTAATGTTTTTGTTGATGAATACCACAACTGCTATTCCTATGAACAGCGTGAAAACTGCACCACGAGTACCAGAAATAGATTCGCCGTATAAAAATGCCAGAGCTGCCACGGCGCACAAAGCGCGTTTCCATAATTTAAACGGACCCAGGGCCAGCACAAAGGCTATAATGAAGAGGTGTGCCTGCGAAGCACCAAATTGGCTGGCATCGGAGTAGAAGGAGAAGGCACGTAGCTGGCCCCAGATAAGGTGCGTTACATACCCATAAGAATCTAACCAAGATTGCTCACCAGGAAATAAACCTATCTTAATCTGCTTTACGCCATTTATAGTGGCCAGTAACGACATGGCTATAATCAGAATAAGGAAGGTGTTGAGATCTTTGTGCTTGTTAAAAACGACCATGCAAAGCGGCACAGTCAGTAACCAAAGCAGTGTGTAACGGATATCTACCATCCAGCCCAAAAAGCTGGAGCCGGCGGGGTTAAGTAACTCCAGAATGTTAATAAACATCCAGATAGCGCCAATTACGTTAATTTCGTTGCGTGCAAACGACCAGTCGAATTGCTTGCTTGTATGAAAGATGGCTCCCAGCCAGGAAAATATGAGTAAGCCTTCTATTACATACAGGTATGGGAAGTGGCCTATTTCTCTGGCAAACAGGTTAAAGATAAAGCAGTAAGCTACAAAGGTGATAATACCTACCTTTGGTTCAGTGAAAACAGAATAGACAAAAGGTAATACTAGCAAAATGCTAAGCATTATGCCAGGTACCAGCAGACCAAACTGAGCAGTTACCCAGCCTATACCCACAGCTCCGATTACTACGAGTAGCAATGTAAGAGTTGGTGCCTTTTTTTCAGAAGATATTACAAGTTGCCTCATGTTGGTGAGCGTTTGTGCTGTTGATAAGAAGTAAGCTGGTGATTTAGTTTAAATTCTTCTTTCGCTCCGGGCCCGCTCCATAGCGGGTGGAGCGAAAGAAGAATTCAGGAATAAAGTATTAAGAAATAAGGAGCGGCTTAGGCAGTAGTTAAGGCCTTTGGTGCCTGCAGGGCTTTCTGCTCCTGCACCACATGTTTAGGACGAACAACTACCATTTCTTTTGCATCATCTGACTGAACAGCGCTCAAAACAGTTTCTATTGGAGCATTCGTAACTTGCTGAATGTTCTCGAACATGATTTTGTCTGCTTGTTGCCAGGCACGGTTAGAGCGCACAGTAAGTAGTACCAGGTCCAGGTGCTTCAGCAACGACACAGGGTAAGTATCTTCGAGCAGGGCAGGGAATTCTACCAGTATAACTGCGTTATCGAGGTATCCTACACCAGCCAGGTCAGCAACACTGGCATCAGCCAGCACACCGTGAAGTGGTGCATAAAAGCTGCTGTGTGCGTCTGCAACGGTCTGTCCTTTGTGGTTCTCAGGGTACAGGATTTGTGTTTCGATACCCATAGTAGAGAGGCTGTTGGCCAGGGTGTGGCAAAGTGCCGTTTTGCCTTCGCCAGACATGCTGCTGAGTACACCAACTACAAATGGTCCTGCAGTGCTGGTTTTCTGTCGCATTTTAAGAATAAGCTGGCGTGCCAGTTGGTCTTCTGCGTTCTGAGCAAGTAGTAACTGCTTGGCATTTGTGGCATCTGTTTCTGGCAACACACCAAATATGGGGTACTGCATTTTTTTAGCTGCAACAGATGGTTTGCGAAGCGACTGGTCTAAGAAAGCATGCGCCAGAATAAAACCGAGTGTTAATAAAAGCGCTGCAATACCACCTAAAACAGTAATAATAACACGCAGCGAGGTAATAGGGCTGCCAGGCAGGTAAGGCGGATCGATAACCTTCAGCTGCGAAATAATCTCGAAGTTCTGCTGGTTCAGCTTGCTTTGCTTCAGTCCGTCTAACTGTGCCAGGTACTCCTGCTCTGCCATATCTACTTCTCTGATAATCATCTTGTTCTCAGCGCCAAGTGGCATCAGTTTCTCATACTCTCTGGCATACATAGCCTGCTGCTTGTTAATCAGGCTCATTTTGCTTTTCAGCTCTTCAATTAAGAAGGTTGTTTTAACCCAATCAGTCAGTAAAGCGGCTGTAGGTAAACCCTGCATGGTGTGGGTGTTGGTGTAGTGCTTGTCTACAGAGCCCAACATCTTTTTAGAAAGTTCGTCAGCTTCTTGTTTCAGAGCGTTCATGCGGCTTTCCTGTGCAGCGTTTTTGTTGCCTTTGTTTAACAGCTCCAGCTGCACAATTTCGGTTGTGATTTTTGAGAGCTTGTTTTTAAGCTGCAGTACCTCCTGGCTGTACAGGTTCGGAACGCCTCTGTCTTTTAAGTTTTGCTCCAGCGAGTTCAGCGTAGAAAGTGCGCCGGCATAGTCAATCTCCAGGTCATTGTACTTACCCATCAGGTTGTTCTTTTCTGTTGCAGTAGAACCAACCTGTGAGTTAAAGTCGATGATGTTGTTGGTTTTCTGGAAGCTCAGCAGGTTTTCTTCTGCTTGTTTCAGTTTCTGGAAAGAAGCCTCTGTCGCTTTCTCAAAATAATCGACTACAGACTCAGACTGGGCAGTGAACAACTTTCTGTGGTCACGGATAACCAGTTCGGTTAACAGGTCGAGCGTGTTTTTAGTGTTACCTGCGTCGTTAGAGGTAAAGGAGATCTGCAACAGGTCACTTTCGCCAATGCGTTTTGCCACAATCGTACTAAAAGCTTTGTCAGAATAAATCATGTCTTCTGAGTTAATGATATCGCGGATAACATTGCTCTTAGATGCATGGTAATAAGCCGACAGGTTTGCAGCTGTTTCTTCGGCGGTTGCTCCAATCAGTTTGGCTTTTAAAGCAGCTGGCACCAGCTCCTGCAGCGTGTTGTAGGTGCTTTCCTGCAGCACGGTAGCATCATACGATTTCAGCATCAGGTGCGATGCCAGTAATTTAAACCCTAACTCTTTTCTGATATCTCTGGAGTCGATGATAGAGATTAGGTTAGCGAAAGCGTTGTTTGCGGCTTTGTATTGAGCGCTGCTTTCGGTTACGTTGCCTAGGTTATACCCTGTTGCTATACCTGTATAAATGGTGGTGTCGGAGGTGTACTGGTCATCCTGGTCTCTGGTGAAAAAGTAGATGGATGCCATCGTAACAGATGTTACTGCTACAAGCAGAAACCAGTTGCGGCTTATAAGTTTGAAAATTTCTGTTAGCTTCATTTTATTTGTATTAAGTCGATTATACTCATTCCAATTGTTTCTTCCATCATCAGAAGATTTGTTTCATAGTTGATTCTGGCTGACTCCAAGGCCACGGCAGTAGTAGTGTAGTTCTGCTGTACCGTAGACATAACATCGATCATTATTTCGCCAGCTTTAAACTGTTTCTCTGCCAGTTCGTTGCCTACCACCGCCGACTGGTATGCCTGCTGATGCAGCTCTAACTGCGACTTAGCCAGCACAATGCTCTGGTACATGGTAATTACACGCTGCCTGATCTCCCTCTCAGTTAACTTTCGGCCGGCTTCTACCTGTGCAATGGCCAGGTCTTGTTGCTTTATGGTGTTGTGGCGGCTTAACAACTCGCCTAGTGGTAAGGCCACGTTAAAGCCCACTGAGTAGTTAGCCCGTAGAGGCGCGTCGAAGGCGTTGAAGGAGTTTACTGGTTCGCCACCCCAACCAAAGTTGTTCCAGGTGCCATATTGGTAGGAAGATGTTAAAGCAAAACCGCTGTAAAATCTTTTCTTTAGAATCTTCTTCTGCTCCAGTGCCATCAGTTTGCCGGCATCTGCATGTTCCAGTTCTGCGGCATTCTTAAGAGCGGCATCAATTAATATGGGTAGGGCAAACTCTGAGTTGAAAAGCTTTTTTTCCCAGTCGGGGCTAAATGCGGTATCGGCCTGGGCAAAGGCAAACATGCCGTGCAGCACCAATAAAATTGCGAGTGAAATTTTTTTCATATTAAACATTTTTTAAACATTTTCTTTTTGAAACATGGCTGGTATAGTTTTAAGAATAATAAGTAAGTCTCGCTTAAAGGAATAGTGCTCTGCGTATTCTATGTCAAGAGCTTTGCGTTCGTCTTCCGACATGTTTCCTTTGCCGCGTTTGCTTACCTGCCAGAGTCCTGTAATGCCTGCCGGTGCAATAAACCGGGCTGCAAACTGATCGGTGGTTATTTTTTCGGCTTCGTAAAGCGGCAGCGGCCTGTTTCCGATAATGGACATGTCGCCGCGCAGTACGTTATAAAGTTGTGGCAGCTCATCGAGGCTTGTATTCCTGATAAAGGTGCCTATTCGGGTAATGCGCGGGTCGTTTACTATCTTAATAAAAGAGGCACCGCCTTGTTCCTTTTTGTTTAGCTGGTATTGTTTCTCACAAATTTCTTTGCCTGCTGTGTCGACCAGTATTTTCTGGCAGCTTGAGCCGTAAGCCTCGCAGGTCTCGCAAAGGGTGCTGGCATCTGCGAAGCTATGTTGCGTGTTTGCCTGGTACTGGTTCTTATCTTTCATCGTGCTTAGCATCTGGTCTGCGTTTACACGCATCGAGCGGAACTTCCAGAATTTAAATATTTTGTATCCTTCGCCTACACGGTAAGAGTAATACAGGGCAGGGCCTTTCGACTCCAGTTTAATCAGCAACGCTATCAGCAGCAGCACCGGCATCATGCATAGGAGCAAGGTAGCCGAAAACAAGATGTCGAAAGCGCGTTTGCGGTACGAGTACTTAAAGGCATACACACTTGGCTTCTGGTCTGCGGCTGCTTTTTCAGGATTTGTCAGGTAGTTTAGCCGGGTTACAATCGTCTGCTTATCGGGCAGCTGGGTGTAAATATCTGCTACCCCTGCCTTTAGTAGCAAGGCCTTTAGTGCTGCCGAAATGGGCTCTTGCGTTATCCAGAAAACGGGTAGTGGCAGGTCCATGTCTTTTTTAATCCTTCTGATCAGTTGTAGTCCTAACGGTGAGGCCGGGCTAGTCGCGTTAAAGATGGCATCTGGTTGTTCATCCTGTGTTAGCCAGGCCAGTACGTGCGACGGGTTGTCAAAATGCTGCACCTCAAATTCATCGCTAAAAATTGTTTGAAAGTCCTGTGCCTGCCGATGGTCTGTTGCCAGATATACTATTTTTCTTCTCATGGCCGACTTTCTTAAATTTTGATTCTGCGCAGCATGTTCTTTATCCTGATGTCGAGTTCTTCGGGGTTAAAGGGTTTTATCATGTAATCGTCTGCACCTTCCCGCAGGCAGAGTATTTTGTCGCTGGTTTCGTCTTTTCCTGAGAGCATCACCAACGGAATATCCTTAAAGAAAATGCTGGATTGTAACTGCCGTATAAATTCGAATCCATTCATAAACGGCATTTCGTAATCTGCTACTATACAGTCTACATGGTTTCCTTCCTGCAGCCAGTTCATGGCTTCCTGGCCATTTAATTTAATTGTAACTGCGTATTCTTTAGCGAAGTAGTGTTCCAGAATAAGTCCGATAGATGGCTCATCATCTACGATAAGTAATTTTTTTTTCATATAATTTAATCAGTTAAACTGATGTCTTTATGGTAGTTATTATGACTGTAGTGTTAGGCTGTTACCTTAAAAAGGAAGACATTTAGAAGTGAGATTTGCCAGCTTTGTATTATTTTTAAGTAAATCTGCATTAACCTTCTGCAGGGTCTATTAGAAATATCGTGCCAGCGCCAATAAATAATATAAAATGTATTATAAATACTAAAATATGCCCCTGTTGCAGTATTTAGCTGTTTTTAACCAGCATTTTAGCTCATCTGACTTTCAGCTGCAGTAATAATCTGGTTCAAAATGAACAATGTATTCCCAAAATGAAACTAACGTATTCTGGATTCGATATTTCAGGTTCAGGCGAAGCAGGTAATCTCTTGCCAGAATCCGAAACTGTAGAACTTCGGAAAGGGCCTCAAAAGGTAAGACATTTGCTTTTTCGCTTCGGTTGAAATTGGCATTCGCTACTGTATATCGCTGAAATGTTGTGTGGCAGCCACTGGTCCTGCGCCAGTCTTGTTATCAGTCAAGGGCTGTATAGGCTCGAATAACCTATTTATATGGGCCAGAACCTTCAGAATAGTAAACACGAGCGAGAGCGCTTGCATTAAGATAATTTAGAATTTGGCAGAGACTTAGTTTATGTAAGCAAGTTCTACAGGGTACAACGAGCCTATTTCAGTGTTCGCTTCTAAATTATTCGAATGGAAACAGCCTCCAGAAGGTTTTTCATCAGAAGTTAGCCAAGGGTGTACCTCGCGTTTAATCTGGTTAGGTGTAAGCGTAGGTGAGCAACAGTAAGCTTGCTGGTTACTATTGTAGCCTTAGTGGGAGAGGCTCCAAAGAGGTGGTGTAAACAGAGCAGTACAAATTTTTTGAATGAAAATGGCCTTCAGAAGCTAAATGCGTTTCTGAAGGCCAAGGGTGTTACTTTGCTAAATATGATCAGTTATATCAGGTCATCATTAAATCAGGTTAGAAGGCGCCAACCCAGGCTGCTGCTGCTGGCTTAAGCTCGCTTTACTCCGGGTGTTTATTGCCAAACTTAAAAGTACTGTAATGGTAATTCTATCAGATAATCTGAAAGTTAACCTGCTACCAGGTTTCAAATTATTTAAATGAAATGAGCCTTCAGAAGATGTTTTGCCTTTTTAGCGTCCAGGGTAGCTGCTGCTGTACTAAGTGTGGCTAGCTTTCTACCTGCAGTAGCTGCGCAAAAACCTGAAGCACTTTGTTCGTGGTCTGCTGTACTTTGGCAAATAGCTCCTCGGCCTGGTGTAGCTCTTTCCTGGTTCGGGCAATGCTTTCTAACTTCTTGAGTGCCTCTGCAGCCTCTGTAATTTTAATGTTGCCAAATGTAGATTTAAGCCGATGGGTAATGTGGGTTACCTGCTCCCAGTCTTTCTGCTCAATAGCTACCTGCAGCTCATGTAGTTGCACAGGAACGGTGTCTAAAAAGAGCTGCTGCATCCTCCGTATAAACACGGCATCGTGGGCCAGGTCTCCTAAACCCGAAAAATCGTATAAGGCAACTGGTTTCTGCTCTACCTGAAATTTCAGTTTGCTGGCTGGTTTGCGCCGCAGCGGCTGACCAGTGTATTTCGATATAATCAGGAAAAGATTTGTTTTGTTGTAGGGCTTTAGAAGGTAATCTGTAAAGCCGGCACTTTTATAGCGGCCTAAATCAATTTTATGTGCGTTGGCCGTAAAGGCAACAATAGGCGTGTTTTTGTTTGGGCTGTGCTCTTTCCGGATGCGGGTGGTGGCCTCAATGCCATCCAACTGAGGCATCTGAATGTCCATCAGAATGAGGTCGTAATTTTTGATTCTGGCTTTGTTAAGGGCATCTTCCCCGTCAACAGCCACATCCACTTTAATGTCGCATTCTTCGAGTTGCGAAATGGTTAGTAACTGGTTTACCTGGTTATCTTCTACCAGCAGCAGGTCCAGCCCCTTCATGGGTTTTTCTGGCTGCTGCCCCTGTTCATCGGCAGCGCTTTTTTCGCTTACCTTAAACGGGAGCTTAAAGTAAAATTTGCTTCCCTGCCCGGGCTCGCTTTCTACCCATAACTGGCCGTTCTGCGCTTCTATCAGGTTTTTGCAGATGGTGAGGCCCAAGCCTGTACCCGCAAATAAAGGTGAGGTGCTGTGGTTTGGCTGGTTTAAGCTATGCAGCAGATTGTTAAACTGCTCCTCCGTCATGCCTATACCGGTGTCCTGCACGCAGAACTCAATCGTCAGGTCGTGGTTGGTCGTATCTACTACTTCGCTCGAAACTATTATTTCACCTTTCTTGGTAAACTTAATGGCATTCTTGATCAGGTTTATCAGGATTTGGTTGAGCCGGAAAGGGTCTCCTTCTACAATAGGGATGTTAGTGGCCGGCTCTTTGTAAATAAGCGATAGCCCCTGCTCCGTTGCGGATGCCTCCAGGCTGCGTACCGTGTCGCGCAGGGTGGCCGAAATGTTAAACGGAATAAATTCTACGCGAAGCTCGCCGGCATTTATCTTGGCATAGTCTACAATGTTTGCCGGCAAACTCAGCAGGTTGTCGGCAATAGAAAGTATAATGTTCAGGTACTCTTCCTGTGCTTTGTTCAGGAAGCTCTTTTTGATGAGCCGTGCCATGCCGATAATAGCGTTTATCGGCGTCACAATCTCATTTGTCATGTTCGTTAAAAAAGCATCTTTTGCCTTTACAGATTCTGTGGCAGCTACTACAGTTTCTTTCCAATCTGTAATCTCCGACGATACGGAGAGTAGGTAATAAACTCCGTTTGGTTGGGCCATAGGTGTTTTAGTAGTTTCGTACCAAACCTTGCTGCCGTTTTTAAGTTTATAGAACTCTTCTATTTTGGTTGTCTCGCCAGATTCCAGAATATCCAGGTCCCGCTCATGCGCGTAGTCCAGTTCATGCGTACCATTCAATAATAACTCCTCTACGCTCAGACCTTTTAAGGCGGCATAGGCGCTATTAGCCAGTACAAAGTTACCCAATTCATTTTTTACATAAATTGGGTTAGGGTTGATTTCGATAACTTGCTTAGTAATTTCCATTTAAGCTTTGAACTGCTACTTTATTTACAAAATAATGATTTAATAACTCAGCCCGGAGACTCGCTTTACCTGCCAGCCTGCTCTTGCGGCACCTGTTCCTTAACTAAAGGAGTTGGGTTGTTGTATGCCGATGGCGCATTTTTTTGCGTTAGGCAACTTTTAGGCAATGCCATCACATCTGGTTTATAGCCAGTGTCTACTAGGCGCTAGCTAGCTGTAATTGACTAAGGATGTTGTTCATATTTTGTATGGCAGGTTGCTGTTGCAGCAATCTGTGAGGGAGTTAGTTTAACCATGCCCTGGCTGTAGGCGGCTTTAGCACAGCTTACAGCCAGGGCAACGGGAGGTGGTGGAGCAGGTGCTAATTCTTATCGGCTAGGTAAACTTCTCTTTTCCTGATCATTCTATAGATAGTCGACTTCCCGATTTTTAGCTTGTCGGCCACACTCAGTACGTTGTAATTATATTTGTCCAGGTATTTCTGTACAGTTTCGGCTATGTACTCATCCAGGGTTTTTTCTTCCGGAAAAGGCGAGGTCTGCAAGTCCTGCTTTTGCTCAGGCAACTGTATATCTTCAGGCGAAATAACGTCTTTGTCTGAGAGCACTGCCGCCAGTTCCACCACAGCTTTCAGTTCCCGCACGTTGCCAGGGTAGGTGTGCTTTAGCAGTACTTTCTGCGCATCAGGAGAAATTCGCTTCGGCGTCATGTCGTTCTGCAGGCAGAAGTCTGCCAGCAACTTCTGCGCGATCAGGAGCAAATCGTGGCCTCTCTCTCGTAGGGGCGGTAAATGCACCTGTATGCCAAGCAGCCTGTAATACAAGTCTTCTCTGAAGTTCCCTTTCTTTACCTCCTCTATCAGGTTACGATGGGTAGCAGTTAAAATACGAACATCAATAGCTACGGTGCCTTTGGCGCCAATACGGGTAACCTCTCGTTCCTGCAAAATCCGGAGCAGCTTACTCTGCAGGTTAATGTTCATTTCGCCTATCTCATCCAGAAAAAGCGTGCCGCCGTTTGCCTCTTCAAATTTGCCTATGCGTTGGTGTGTTGCGCCTGTAAACGAGCCTTTCTCGTGGCCAAATAATTCGCTCTCGAGCAACTCACTCGGAATAGCGGATATATTTACGGCTACAAAAGGTTTGTTCGACCGGTTGGAGTGCTGGTGAATAGCTTTGGCTATAAGTTCTTTACCTGTGCCTGTCTCGCCCGTAATGGTTACGTTTATATTGCTGTTCGAGGCTTTCTCTACAAGCGTAAATATCTTCTGCATCGGCTCTGAACTCCCAACAAGTTCGGTTCCGAGCGAGTATTTCTGCTTCACCTCTTTGCGGAGCACTTCAATCTCTTTTTTAAGCGAGATGTTTTGCTTTATCTTTTCAACAATGCTCCAGATGCGCTCTTTTGTTTCGTCGTTTTTAGCGATATAATCATGCACTCCCTGCTTCATCAGGTCCACGGCTTTGCTTATATCATCTTGCCCCGACACCACTAAGGTGTACGTGCTTGGGCTAACGGCCATAATCTTCTTCAGAATCGTTTCGCCGGCATAACCCGGCAGGTAATAATCCAGGGTAACAATGTCAGGAGCCTCGTGCAACCTGCTCATAAAGCTGTCTACATCGTTAAAAACCTCCACACGATGGTCAGGGTTAAGAGAAAGATGGTAAGACAAAAACTGAGAGTACCAAAGGTCATCTTCCAGAACAAAAATGGTTGTCGGGGGCAAGTTTTCTACTACTGACATATGGCGTAAACTGGATGTAATAAAATGTTATTTGAAGTCGATTTTTAACTGTAAAATACGGGTAAAATTTGGTATTAAAAAGCTGTGTACTGTCTTTCTCGGCGCTTATTTAGAAATTCGTATGCTCAGAACTATTGCCGAAACAGCCGTAAGTTTTACTGGTTACTGGAGCACGCGCAAATCATTTATCTGCTTTACCAGTTTGTTGTAGAGTACCTGCGGAATAAAGGGCTTTGTCAGGTAATCGTTTCCGCCCAGGGCCATTACTCTATTCTGTTCTTCTTCGCTTGAGTTGGCAGTAAGTGCTACAATTGGCATCTGGTAGCCTCTGCCCCTGATTTCTGAAATGGCTTCAAAACCATCCATTAGCGGCATGTAGAGGTCCATCAAAACCAGATCATAGCTGGTAGCTTTTATTTTATTCACTGCTTCTACACCATCATTGGCTGTTTCCACTTCTGCCTGCCAGGAGGTGAGTAATTGGGTTGCTACCATCTGGTTGAATGGGTTATCGTCTATCACCAGAATTTTAGTTCCTTTCAATCCTGCATGCTGAGTCTCAGCAGCGGTTTTACCTTTTGGAGCAGCAAATGAGGTTTGAGGCTTGGTGAATTTCAGGTACACCGAAAATTCGGCACCCTTACCTGGAGTGCTTGTTAACTTAATGCTTCCTTTATGCAGGTCAACGAGTTTTTTTGTAATGCTAAGGCCCAGACCTGTGCCGCCGTACTGGCGGTTAATGGCAGTGCTCGCCTGTGTATAACTTTCAAAAATAAGCTGTTGCCTGTCTTCCGGAATGCCCATGCCTGTGTCGTTTACTTTAAACTCCAGTACCCAGTCCTGATTCGATTGGTATACCACATCTACTGCCAGGTTAACTTTGCCCTTATTGGTGAACTTAATAGCGTTACAAACCAGGTTGTTCAGAATCTGGGTCAGCTTTGTAGGGTCTCCGGCTACCTCTGCCGGTGTGTTCAGGTCGAAGGTAAGGTCGAAGGTAAGGTTCTTCTCAAGGGCTTTAGGTAGCAGCGAGCGGTGTATATCGCGAAGTAAATCTTTCAGATTGAAGTTTATCTTCTCAAGCTCTAGTTTGCCGGCTTCTATTCTCGAAAAATCAAGAGTATTATTTATGAGCCCCAGCATGTTCTGTGATGAGAAATGAATAGACTCCAGGTTAGACTTATTATTGTCTACAATGCTTTCTTCCTGCAACAGCAGGTGGGTAAGACCCATAATGGCATTAAGCGGTGTGCGTATTTCGTGGCTAAGCACCGATACAAACTCCGATTTTACTTTATTGGCTTGTTCAGCCTTCTCTTTTGCTGCTAGTAATTGTTTCTCATATTTTTTGCTTTCGGTAATGTCCTGCATAATGCCGGCAATTCTAATTAATTTCGAGCCTACCTTTATCGATCTGGCCTTCAGGCGTATCCAGACACTGCCTTGGGAACCTGCCAGTTGTACCTCATGATTCATTTCGTTGCCACCCTCCAACAAAAGCTTGTTCCAGCTTTCTTGTATGGTGGCGCGGCAGTCTGCCGAGATGTAAGGCAGCAGCGAAAAAAAGTTGCTTAACTTTTTGCCCTGCGGGATGTTCAGCAACTGGTAAATGTAGTTAGAGCACACAAAATTCTTGGCAGCGGGAATATATTCCCAGCTCCCGATCTGTGCAAGTTGTTCTGTTTCCTGCAATAATACCGAGGTATGCAGGGCTTCCTGATGTGCTGCTATATGGCCTTTATGGGCGGTAACGGGTGCCGCCTGCTTTCTTCTTTTTCGATCGTTTGCCAGGTGCCTGCCTGCCTGCTCTTTTGCATTATGGTTTACAAAGGCAAAGGTGTCTATTTTCTGCAGCACAGACCCTCCTAAATAAGACATGAAGCCCTGTTTACCAGCGCCTGCTTTTGTGCCAGCTCCTTTCGTCTGGGGCATGTTCAGTTTGCTGACATCCATAAAGCACTGCGTCAGGTCTAAAGCACCCTGCGTTGGTGTGCTGTTCGTTCTCTCAGACTCCTGCTTAAACCATGGCCGTCTGATAAAGCTACCTACTTGTACCGGAGATCTAAAAGCACTTGCTATAAACTTCATGATAGAAATGAAGTAGGTTTTAAACTTGGGCTCAAAAAAATCAAGTGATTGCGGCTTCCTCCGACTTTCAAAGTTGATGGCGGTTGACGATTCAGACTTCATAAAAGAACTAAATTTGATGAAATGGTCGCTTAAGTGTAGTACGGGCACAGGAACCTATTCCATTATCATTTGAATAGATAGTGTGTACGGTACTATAAGCTGTTTTCAGAAAGGTAAAGGGGGCTTGGGGCAGTGGGTAATAGGGTACTCTTACTGGTGCTGATCACCGAAATTGGCGAAAAGAAAGATTAAGTTATGTTCTGGTTCTCTTTACTAAAATATTTATCAAAATCATGAATCATTTTAAGGCTAATTGTAACAAAATGAACCAATTAAATAGAGTTACCTATAATTAGTTTAAAGTTCCAACTCTAATTAAAGCTTAAATTTATAAATAATATTTGTTATTGTATGATTAATTTAAATAAAATTAATTTTTTTGAATATTATCTTTCAATTTACCACTAAAATGGTTTTGCTAAAGGGTTTAGGCATCTGTACCTACATCTAATAGCGATTCCCAATTTGGAGCTTAAATTTAAGCTTAATATTTTAAACATTACAATATTTAATTATATTATTTTTTAAAATATTTATCTCCTGCTTTAAATTGCCTTCTTACAAGCAGATAGATTGTTCTGGGCTATATTTTCTTAGTTCAATGTGTTTAACTATACCCTATAAACATCACACCTAAAGAAAATTTTATTTAGGAAGCTATACTTCTTTTATATTTTTTTGCACTAAAAAATCGGCTACTATTGGGTAATGTTATGTTACAACTGCTGTTAACTAAATATGGAAGGTAATATTATAAAAAAAATAATTTAGATTCTAATTATGTAATTGTTATGACTTTAATTTTAGCACATTACAATTTATTACTTTCATATTACCTGGTCATTCTTCTAAGTACCTTGTCAGAAGTTTTGGTCAGACTAGTGCTCTTCCAATTTAGTTTTTAGAATTAAAAGCCCAGCAAAAGTGCTTTCTCTACCTCATTTCTAATTTTTAATTTCTAATTTTTAATTTGAAAGAGCACTAGTTAAAAGCTTATTGCTCACTAAGTCTTAAATCTTTAAGAGCGACTTTGCATGCCAAGCTCTTCATTTTTGCTCTGTTATTTTATCTAATCACGTAGTAGGTGCCTAACAAAACTCACACAATTCCTAAATATAGCTATAAAAGCATATTCGTTACGAGGAGGCAAGTTATAAGGTTTTCCTTTTTCGGGAATTTGTTGAAAATTTTTAAACGAAAATCGTGTCGTTCCTCCGAAAGTTTAGCAACCTGGCAAATACATAATTGTTGTGGAGGGAGAGAGAGAAAGGTAATTTCGCGTGCTACTACTACTTGAAGCCTTGCAGACAAATCCATTCGGTGCTGCAGAGGTTCGTTAACAGTAGCCCTTTAATTATTCTAATGGTTTTTGCCTTCAGAAGAATTTTGAGCGAATTTTAGCCAAGGGCGAACGGTCGTTTTTCTGGTTATGCTACTCAAATTTACTAATTCTGAAAGCGGACCGATCCTTAATAAAAGGCATGTATAACTTTTCGGAATAGTGTTCTGCTTTCCTGTTTCATGCTCATGCGTCTTTTCCTTAACTTACGAGTACATGTTAGCGCAGCTGCGCAAATTATGCTAATCAAATTGCCCTTCCGAAGCTTTGGCGCCTGTTTTTTGCCAAGGGTACAGATAGGTAAGCAAGTTTTGTATAGTAGTTTCTGTTGCGCAAAGCGTTACCATTAGCGGCAACTGGTGCTGCTGCGGCTCAATTATACATGTGCGCAGGTATCCTTTCTAATAACCACAGGCCTCAGGAAAGTAGACACAGACAAGGATTTTTAATTTAGCCCAGCACCAGCTTTTACCAGATCCATTTGGGGCAGATAACTTTGCTAGGGTTATTCAGTTTTATGCCCAAAACAACTTCCTGGCTGTTTGCATTTACTTTGCTCATGTCTGAGGTGGCAAAATCGTAGGAGTAGCTTACATCGAGCAAATGACTGATATGGATGCCTGCCATAACTGCAGCTGCATCTTTCTGCCTGTAAGAAAGGCCTGCCCAAAACCGTTGCAGGTATATCGTTTTAATGTTTAGGTCTACAGCGGTTTGCCCCGTAGAGGGGGCTAGCTTCAGTAAAACCGATGGTGTGAAACTCAAATTATCCAGCACATTAACACGGTAACCACCGGTTGCAAAATAATGTGGTTGCATAGTAGCACGCGGACCATCGCCGCTGGCATACACGTCGTTGCCGCTCTTAACCAGTTGCGCCCCCGATACGCCCACAAAGAAGTCGGGACTATAAAGCCAGAGCCCTACGCCAAGGTCCAGTTTAAGAATATTAACTCCTTCTGCATACAGAAACGGATCGTCGGGGGTTTGCATTACAGCAGCATCGCGGTTAATGTTCATCTGCAAGAGGCCTGAATAGATGCCGCTGGAGAGGTTGATGCGGTTTGTAAGTGGCAAATGGTAGGCGTAGCTCAGGTTTAGCGAAGCAGTGCGCAGCAGGCCGGCTTTGTCCATTTGCGCAATAGCACCCACCCCGTGGTGCGGACTTACATGGAAACGGTTGTTGCGGTTGGCATTTGTTTTAGGGCCTCCAGCGTTCCTGTTCAATATTTTAAGCGGGAGCGCATTGCGGTCGTTTTTGTTTAAGGCTGTGTGTATGCTGGCATAGAACGTCTGAGGTGCTCCTTCTACTCCTGTCCATTGGGTGCGGTACCCAAAGCGGGCATCGGCATAGCTCTCGATACCTGCCACGGCCGGGTTAATGAGGTAATTATTCTGCATGTATTGGCTGAACTGCGCACGCTGCTGGCTCCAGGCGCTTATGCAAAAGCAGCAGGTTATGAGTAATGTTATAAGGTATTTCATGCTACTGTTACTTTACAAGTGTGATGCTTCCCGAAATTGCTTCTTCTTTCTCGTCTAGCTTAATAATATAGTAATAGGCCGCCATCGGCAGGGGCTTGCCGTTATGGGTGCCATCCCAGGGCATTTGGTAACCCGTAGATTCGAATATTTTAGCGCCCCAGCGTGTAAAGATCTGTACCTGGCAACGGGGGTATTTCTCTATGTTTTCGATGTACCAGGTTTCGTTTATGCCATCCCCGTTCATCGTCATAATATTCGATATTCTCACAGCAGGGAGTACAGTCACGGTTACTTCATCGGTAAAGGAGCAGCCTTCTTTTGAGGTGCCGGTAACCGTGTAAGTTGTTGTTTCTTTGGGTTGGGCAACCGGGTTTGCAATGTTGGCATCAGAGAGTGTGGTTGCCGGAGACCATGTATAGGTAGCGCCTCCTGTAGCTGTTAGCTGGGCTGTTCTGCCGGCAATAATAGTTACATCAGGGCCTGCATCAACGGCTGGCTCTGTTACCACGGCTGTTACTTTAACCCGGTCGCTGGGGCAGCCAAACGGGTTAACTGTTTGCACATAAAAATCGGTTGTAAACAGCAGAGGAGGTGTCTGGTAGGTTGTACCTGTTGCCAAGGGCACGCCTCCTTCTTCCTGGTCGAACCACTCGAGGGTGTAGTTGGCAGCCAGAGCGGTAGCAGTTAGCCTGGCAGACTCGCCTGGACAAATGGTGATGCCGCTGGCCTGCGGTGCCACCGGCTGCGGATCTACCGTTATTAACATGGCAAGACTCACACTCTCCTGGCAAGGCAGCGAAATAACTTTACGCCTGAACCAGGTGTTGCGCGTTAATTTGCCGGGGCTGTAATTCACCTGGTCGCTGTTGCCTGGGGCTACTGCAAAACCGGTAGTAGCACTGGTGGTGCTGTATTCCCACACATAGGTGTAGGTTCTGCTGCCGCCTGTTGGGGCAGAGCCAAACAGAGCGGCTGGTAGTGCACCTGCGCAAACACGTTGCGGCGACCCAATGGTATTGTTCGTTACCGGAGAGTTTACATCAATCTTTACGGCATTACTAACAGCTTCCGCACAAGGCCCTCCGGTAACAATGCGGCGGTACCAGGTTGTGCCCGTAAGTGGGCCAGGGGTATAATCGGCTGTGTTGTTCGTGCCAGCTGCAGGGCTGAAATTCATATTATCCTGGCTAGACTCCCAGAGGTACTGGTAATGGCCATTGCCGCCCGCTGGTGTTGTGCCTGCTAATGGCAGCGGAGAGGTGCCTACACATATTACCTGCTCGGCATGCACTATGTTATTGGTTATCGGTTTGTTCACTGTTATCTGGATGGGGGCAGAAACATGGGAGCAACCTTCTGAATAGACAGCTCTTCTGAACCAGGTGGTAACAGGCACCAGCCCGGGGTTATAATCTGCCTGCTCATGCTGGCCGGCAGCAGCAGCGAAACCTGCCGTTGCACTGGTTGTGCTGCTCTCCCACACATACCTGTACACGCCATTACCACCAGTAGGGGCTGAACCAGTGAGTGGAGCAGGTAAGGTGCCTTCGCAAATGGCTTGCGGTAGCGATACTCTGTTGTTGCTGATAGCCGGAGTAACGGTTACTTTAACCGTATTGCTTTGGCTCGGTGGGCAAGGACCTGCGGTTACGACCCTTCTGAACCAGGTAGTTTGGGTTAAGGCACCCGGGAGGTAGTCGGGACCTGTGTTGCTGCCACTGGCTGCTGAAAAACCTGCACTTCCGCCCACAGTGCTGCTTTCCCATAAAAAGGTATAGCTGCCAGTTCCTCCCTCTGGGGCAGATCCTGTTAATCCCATCGGGCTGGCTCCCATACAAATCAGTTGGTCTTCTGAAATGGTGTTAGCTGTAAGCTGCTCATTAACAATAATCTGAACGGGGGCACTTAAGTCGGTACAGTTGCCGGAGCTAACCACTCTTCTGAACCAGGTAGTTTGCGTTAAAGTACCCGCCTGGTAAGTAGCCTGTGCATTGGTGCCGGTGGCAGCGATATAAGTAAACCCATCGGTGCTCTCTTCCCAACGATAGGAGTATATGCCATCTCCGCCTGTAGGGGCGAGGCCGGTTAACAGGGCAGGTGCGCTGCCGGTACACACCGTCTGGTTCCCCGATATAGTGTTATTGGCTATAACCGGGTTTACAGTCACTTGAACAGCAGCACTGGCAACAGGTGGGCAAGGGGCAGATACGACCATGCGCCTGAACCAGGTGGTTTCGTACAGCACCCCCGACAGATAATGCTGGCCGCTGTTCATGCCGATGGCAGGTTTAAAGCCGCTGGCAGGGCCTTCGGTGCTGTATTCCCACAGGTATACATAAGTGCCATTGCCACCTGCAGGCGCTGAACCTGTAAATTCGGTTGGTGCTGTGCCAGAACAGATAGTGTGCGCAGCAGAAACGGTATTATTGCTGATGGTCGGGTTTACAGTTATTTGAACTGCCAGGCTGGTATGCTCGGCGCAGGGCGCAGAAATCACTTTTCTTCTGAACCAGGATGTTTGCGTGAGGAAGCCGGTGGTATAGTCCTGTTCATCGTTTTTGCCTGGGGCTGCTGTAAAGCCATCCTGTGCATTCAGGGTACTAACTTCCCAGATGTAGGCGTAGGTGCCATTTCCTCCGGTTGGCAAGGTACCGGTAAGCGAGATGCCGGTGCTGCCAGAGCAAACCGTTTGTTCAGCTGCGAGCAGGTTGTTGGCAATATTTTCCTGAACCGTTATTTCTATGGCTGCTGATGGGTTCGGGCAGTCGCCGGAGCTAACTACGCGCCTGAACCAGGTGGTTTGTGTGAGGGCAACAGGTTCGTAACCAGCTCTGTCGTTAATTCCGGGTGCAGGTACAAACAGGCCGGTCGGTCCGTTCAGGCTCATTTCCCAGGCATAGGTAAAACTGCCGTCGCCGCCTGTTGGTATGGTGCCGCTCAGGGCTACAGGTTTTGAACCAGTACAGATAGTTTGCGGTGCACTAATGCTGTTGTTACTCACCAGGCTATTTACTACTACCTGCACGGGAGCGGCCAGTTCGCTGCAACCGCCTGATGTAACACGGCGGCGATACCAGGTCTCCTGCGTAAGTGCTGGCGGCTGATAGTCTTTGGAAGTGTTTATGCCGGGAGCTGCCGTCCAGGTACTTGCGGTAGTGCTTTGTTCCCAGATGTAGGCGTAGGTGCCATCGCCGCCGGTAGGGGTAGAGCCAACTAAATCAGCAGGTTTTTCTCCGATGCATATAACCTGACTCGTGCCTATGGTGTTTGCCGCCAAAGCCGGATAAACAGTTACTGTAACGGGTGTTCTGGGGCTGGGGCAGCCGGTGGCATCTGTTACCTGCACATAATACGTAGTGGTGGCAGTTAGCACAGGTGTCTCGAAACGCAGGCCTGTATGCAGCGGTGTAGAGCTGGTCTGGTCGGCAAACCAATCGTAGCGGCCAGCGGGGTTGCCGATAACTAATGTTGCCATGCTGCCGGAGCACACAGAGGTATTAGCCATAGCAGGAGCAGTAGGCGCTGCGTTAACTGTTATTTTAACCGGAGCGGAGGCTACCTGGCAACCACCTGATTTGGCAACTCTCCTGAACCAGGTCGTAACAGCCAGTGCAGCTGGTGTGTATTCCCGTGCGGTGGCGTTCTGTATTTCAACAAAATTGGTGCTGGCACTTGTGGTGCTGTACTCCCAGGTGTAGGTAAAAGTGCCAGTGCCTTCACCGCCTGTCGGTTCTGCTCCGGTAAGTCTGGCAGGCGTATTGTTCTCGCAAATGGTTTGGTCGCCGGTAAGGGTGTTGCCGGTAATGGCAGAAGTCACTTCTACTTTCAGTACGTTGCTGAGGCTGGCATCGCAGACTCCGCCTGTTACCCTTCTCCTTAACCAGGTAGTCTGGTTGGCTGCTGCCAGTGTGTAATCGGGGCCGGAGTTGGTGCCGGGTGCCGCAGCAAAGCCAGTTGTCTCTGAGGTAGTGCTTATTTCCCAGAGGTAAGTATAGGTGCCGCTTCCGCCTGCCGGCGTAGTACCCGATGCTATAGTAACCGGCTGGCCGGTACATACATTCTGATCAGCGCCCAGTGTGTTGTTACTGATTGGCTCCTGTACCTCCACCTTTACTTCGGTTCTGGGGCTGGAGCAGCCTGCCGTTTCTATTACAGCATAAAATACCGCTGATTGGGTTAAGGCAGATGTTTCGTAGGTATCGGTGTTTTCTGCCAGTTTGAGGTTGTTGGCATCGTACCAGGTTATGTTACCACCTGCACCTGTAGCTTTTAAGGTAGCCTTGGCACCCCGGCAAACTACCAGCGAGGCAACAGTTGGAGCAGCAGGGGCTGATTTAACTTCTATAGCTACCGGCTCCGATTTGAGTGTACAGCCAGCAGAAATCACTTCGCGGTAAAACCAGGTCTTTTCGGGCACAACGCCTGGCGCGTAGTCTTTGTTATGCTCGCCAGTTATTTCAGTAAAGCCGGTGGTAGCGCTGGTGGTGCTTTTGTGCCACTTGTAAGTATAGTTGCCTTCACCACCGGTAGGCTCAGATCCGATTATGTTAGCTGCCGGACTTCCCACACAAATGCTTTGGTCAGCACTCAGGGTGTTGTTCGAGAGCTGATGAATGGTAATGGTCTGTGTTTTTGCTTCTGATACGCCGCATTCGTTTGTTGCCTGCACGGTAACAGTGTAGGTGCCGGCTGTTGGGAACTGTATGTTAGGGTACTGCGATTGGGCAGTGGTGCCACCGGTAAACGTAGCTGGTGAAGCGCCTCCAGTTACTACCCAGCTATAGGTGGTAATAGTGCCGTTTTTGGCATCGTAAGTTGGTTTATGTGCCGTGCTGGCAGCATTGAACTGGAGCGTCTGAGGTCCGCAATAGGTTTGGTTTCCTGGCAACGTGACCAAAGGTTTATCTTTTACGGTAAGGTTAGTGGTGGCGGTGCTAACGGCGCAGGAGTTAGAAGCTCGCAGGGTAATGGTGTAGTTGCCGGCCTCAAAAAAATTAAAGATCGGGTTGCTGCTGGAGGCATCGCCGCTGGCGTAAGAAAATCCGGTAGTAGGAGACACCGACCACTGGTAGCTCAATTCATCGCCCTCCGAGATATTATTTGTTGTTACCGGCAGGTTCTTACAGCCAGAAGCATCATGATCCATGGTGAAAATAGCCTTTGGCGGATTCATGACATTTACTTCTTTTGTTGTTTCCGTAGAGCCGCAACCATTGGTAGATGTAAGCGATACTCTGTAAACACCTGCTGTAGTAAACTTGATGTTCACGTTTTCGGAGGCAAGGGTGGTGCCGGCGGGTAAGGTCCAGCCGGTGGCAGGTTCAATTTTCCAGGTAAAAGCAGACTGGGAAGTACAATTGCCGGTATTGGTAATGGAGTTGCCGCTGACTGTGGTGTTCGAAAAAGGAATATCAGCACCCACGCAAATACCTGTGGGGCTAAAACCGAAATTTACCTGGGGCTTTGCTCCAATTCTGATGGAGCTTACTGCTACTTCTGTTGAGTTACACGGGTTTTCTGCTTTTCCATACAAGGTAAACTGATTGCCGTTTTTGCCACAGGAGCTGGTATTAAAAACATGTGTGATCTCAGACGGAACATTCTCCTGCGTGTATTCCTTTACTGGACTTCCGTCATCAAACCAAAAGGTGTATTTTGTGTTTGGAGTATTGGTCAGTACATTTTCTATTGGGAAGGTGTAGGTCTGGGGGGCACAGCCAACGGTATTGCCCGGGCTACCCATTTTCAGGCTTGGGTTGCTGCCGTTGTAGACCTCGTAGGTAGTAGAGGAGATGCAGCCATTCGTTCCTTCAACAGTAAAAACCAGCTTAAACGCTCCCAGTGCTGTGTAGGTATGCGAAATGTCGTTCAGGGTAGTAAACTCCTGAACCGGCGATTTGTCGCCCCAGTCGATGGTGTATTTCTTGTTCAGCGATTTTGTAGAAGAGTTGTTGCGGGCATTAACAAGG
>NZ_VRTY01000089.1 GCF_008017455.1 Pontibacter qinzhouensis
CAGTGCTTTGGTTAGTTCCTGCTCGTTTAAGATGTTACGAATAGCAGAATCTGAGCGGCTTATGTAGAGGCGCAACGGCTTTTTATTTGCAGCACCCTCTTCATCTACAAACGGAAGGAACGTATCGCGGTTAAACTTCCATAGCCACTCCGGCACAATAGTATGATTGCCTCGTGGAGCGGTGGAGGCCACAATGCAATCGGCGGTGATGTGTGGCTGCAGGTCGCCGGCAATCAGTTTGTCTTTTGGTATACCCAGCATCTCCAGCGTCTCAGTCTGGTAGCTGTAACGCAGGCTCGGCACCAGAAACCAGTCGATGGTGTCGTATAAACCGCTTTCGCGGAGCAGGTGCAAGCGAGGCAGCACATCGACAAACCAATGCGATATATTATTAATGCCAGCTCCTCCTGTTAAAAGAGAATATACTGTGCCTTCATACTTTTCAGGAACGGAGAAGTAGCGCTGGTTAAAAATATTGTTCTGTTCAGGTGGTGTTACCTTCCCGTTTGTCAGGCTCAGCGACACTTGGTCCACCACCCGGTTGTACTGCGAAATAATGGCGATACTGTTCTGGTTATCGGTATAGATGCGGCCTTTTGGCACTTCCACCACCATATAATCAGTCTCCACAGATTTGAGCGGTTTCCAGTAGTCGGAGCAGGCAGCAAACAGGTGGTCCGATACCATCAGGTCAGACTTATAGTTCCTGTAAAGCTCATGCACCCTTACTTCATCAGGTTTCAGGTGCTTTAAATCGTCTAGGGTGAATATGCAAACATCTGTAGGCTTGAAGCGGGTGTTGTAAGGAATTACTTTACCGAGTTCTTTTTTTATTCTTTTCAGGGCTTTTGTATAGAGAGTATTTAACTTCATAAAGATATTCAATAGGGTATATTGTATATACGTGTAAATAGTATAATTTGGATTTATTTTTTTAGTATTCTATTCAGAAAAATTAACAAAATGAGGATTTTTTGTTAGTCCCGAGTCGGGTAAAGCCTGTCCTATTTTAAGTGTTATAAGCTCTGCAGCCTGTGCCACGGCAAACTCGTTCCAGTGAGCATCGTCGGAGGGGTAAAGTGCGAGTTGTTTTTCATTGTGAAGGTATTCAAAAGCAGGCTGTAAGTTTACCACCTCTACCTTTCTCGCCTCCAACTCTGCCATGAGGCGAGGTAAAAAGTCAGGTTTGTTACTTTCCGGCAACATTTTATAATAGATATTCTCCTTGTTTGGAATGGGCATAAACATAAACCGGATGTTTTTTTCTTTCAGCACCTTTTTATAGCCTTCAATAACATCAGCTATGCGACTTATTTGTTCATCAGAAAACCTTCTGTTGGCATATTCACCTTCCAGAAAAAATTCGTTGTTGTATTGTATGTATTTTTTAGAACCGTATTTGCGCTCAAGATCCGCCTTGGTTTTATGGTAAAGCATAACTTTCGAAAACCTGTCGGCAGTTACAAAAAGAGTGGTAAGCAGCGGCGACGATTTAATTAATTCGCCGCTATGGGCCCTGAGCCTGGAATTGAAGCCATTGGCACCTACAGCAGGCAAATGCGGTATACGACGCTCAATGCTTGATACAATCACCATTTCCGGCGGCCGGTTAATCAGGCGCTCTGTAGCCAAAAAACGGTTTATAGTAGCAGGAGCGAAGGAATAAACATTTTTTTGCAGGTGTTTTTCCAGCACATTAGCCAAGGTTTCGTCCTGGGTCAGTTTGGCGCCCGTTATATTCGAGTCGCCAATTAAAAGCACATCGCATTTTGTGTCGCGGTTACGGTAACCGTAGGCATCGGTAATCCATTCTACCTGCTTTTTCTCTGCAAACGGCGTTCTGGGTGCCAGTTCACCCTCTTCCACCATCTTTACATGCATGTTCGGATAAAAAGGACCTGGCATCAGTTGCATGGAGTTTACAGAAATGGTTTCCCACACTCTGAAGGTAAAAGTATCGATAGGCAGCACGGCAGCTTCTATAAAAGGGTAAGCCACAAACGGAAGTGCAAGCAAGGTTAATTTCAGCAACAGCCTCTTTACGCCAGTATTTTGCATATCCTTTAATTTAATTTCTGAAACTGCTTAAAATTGAAAATAAATAAATTCCTGGTTTCCGAACTGCCCGAAAAGCAGTATAGCCAGAATTGCACTATAGTAAACTCCCCATCGCACCCACACCGGCCGTTGCAGAATAAGCTGCGAAACGCTGCCGCTGCGCTGAATGAGGTGCACTACCTCCATAATAACAATAGAAATAACCGACACAGCAAAAACCTTTAAGCCCTGGTCCAGGAACAGCACGTGTGCGGGGTTGGTAAAAATCTCGCTTACATTACCCACTTGCGTAAAGCTGCTCCTGATAATGTAAAAGGCATCTGCAATATGATTGGCCCTGAAAAAGATCCAGGAGAAGCACACCAGTACAAATACCGTGAGCACCTGCACCCATTTATAAAGCAAAGGGTACTTGGTTAAACCTACCATGTGCACTGCTCGGTTGCGCTGCTCTTTTGTTAAGATACCCACTATCTGATAAATACCGTGTAAGGCTCCCCATATTAAAAAAGTCCAGTTGGCGCCGTGCCACAACCCGCTCACCATAAAAACAATAAACAAATTGTAATACCAGCGCCACTTTACCACACGGTTGCCACCCAGCGGAATGTACAGGTAATCTCGGAACCAGGTCGAAAGCGAAATATGCCAACGGCTCCAGAACTCTGAAATTGTTTTGGCAAAATAAGGGCTCCTGAAATTTTCCATGAGCTTGATGCCCATTACCTGTGCGGCACCAATGGCAATATCGGAGTAGCCGGAAAAATCGCAGTAGATCTGGAAGGCAAAAAAGATGGTGGCAATAACAAAGGAGATACCTTCAAACTCACCGGGGTTGTTGTAGACCTGGTTCACCATCAGGGCCAGATTATCGGCAATCATTATCTTTTTAAAGAAGCCCCAGGCCATACGACGCAGCCCCCCCGCCGCACGTTCGTAATCGAACTTATGGCTTTGCTTCAGCTGACTGAGCAGGTTTCCTGCCCGCTCTATAGGCCCGGCAACCAGCTGCGGAAAAAACGTTACAAACAGAGCAAATATACCAAAGTGCCTTTCCGGTTTAATGCGGCCGTGGTACACATCAATGCTGTAGCTCATTGTCTGGAAGGTATAAAACGAAATACCCATAGGTAGCAGCAGTTCAAAGGCAGGCATGGCGTACGGTACGTTCAAACCTTCAGCCAGGCCTCTGGCACTTTCGTTAAAAAAGTTGTAGTACTTGAACAGCAGCAGAATGCCCAGGTTAGAGGCAATGCTGATATACAGAATTGGTTTTCTAAGGTGCTTCTCCTCGTTCGAGTAAAGACCCATTTTTCGGGAGCAGAGGTAGTCTATAACAGTAGAGAGTACAAGAATAAGCGCATACGCCGCTTTCCATGACATGTAAAAATAATAGCTTGCCAGCAACAAGATAATCCACCTTCTGTTGGGAGGTGTCAGAAAGTAGAGAGTTACAACAACCGGGAAGAATATGAAAAATTCAGTAGAGTTAAAGAGCATCTGAATAGACAGGGGTTAAGTTATTTAATCTTCTCGTCTTGTTAATTAACCAGAGCGTAAAGCAAGAATAAAGCTGAAGCAGTTATGGTTAAGTCAGGATACCCTATATTATATAGAAGTTGCAGCAAAAGGTTTTGCTTTTGGGAACATATTTTTTTCCTGAAAGTGGATCATGCATCATTTGTTATTTATCTTAGTGCGTGGTATGAAAGTTGTAAATATAATGCGCTTTTTAATGTCATTTTAATAAAGTTTTAATTTCACAAAATTAAGGTTTAAACAAAGATTTAAACATAGCAACTCTTTAATATTAATTTCGTTAAAGGGTGTGCCCTTACCTTAACCAAACCCGACCGCACCATATGGAGCACCTATTTACCTCTAAGTACTTATTAGTATTTACCGTATTTATTTCCCTATTTTTATGTACCAGTCCTGTTTTAGCAGCAAATAATCTGGCTTTCACCTCAAGTGGCGTAGCGTTTAACACGACACAAGAGTTGGCACTGCAGCCGCCCACCGGGGTGCAGGCTTTAACTTCTCTGGCAGGCTCTATTACCTTACGATGGGCCGCAGCAGGCAACCAGGAAATTACATCTTACAGCATTGAAGTTGCGGCCACGGAAAACGGTACGTATATGACCTTAGCCAGTGTTCCGAATGCCCGCACCTCTTACCGCCATACAGGTCTGGCCCCAAAGCAAACCCTTTTTTATAGAATAAGGAGTTTTGACGGAGATAATTACTCTGCCTACAGCCCGGTAGTTAGTGCCACTACCCGACCAGCAGATTTTGTATATAAAATAATGCCCCTAGGCGACTCTAATACCGAAGGCCATGATAAGACAACAAACAATACTGAAATACCGATGGAATACAGAGCCTCCTACCGCAGTGAGTTGTCGAAGCTTTTGACTGATGCCAAAATAAATTTCGATTTTGTGGGCAGCAGAAAATCAGGTAGTGAATTGGTGGAAGACGATGATCATGCCGGTTTCCCCGGACTGGGGAACGGGCATATTGCCAGTATTTTACGCACCGGTTCCTACACCACTGGTGGCAATACTGTACCTGTAACCGATAGAGCTTATCTAGATATTTACAATCCTGACATTATTCTGCTGCATACAGGAACGAACGGTGTGAGTGGAGATGAAGAAGGAATGAATAGTTTAAGTGCTATTTTAGATGAAATCGACTACTACGAGGCACGAGCAGGAAAAGAAGTAACAGTTATAGTATCTAAAATAATTTTACGGGTTTGCTCTGGTCCTTTAGATTGGGAGTGTCCAAATCGAGGAGGTAATGAAATCACCATTGAATATAATAACCGAATGGGCCCCATGGTTGCTGATCGGATTGCCATGGGCGACAGACTGGTACTAGTCGATATGGCTGATGCCAAACTTGACTATACCTATGCCAGTAGCCTAAGCAACGGCGACATGGCTGATTTCCTGCACCCGGTTCAGAAGGGGTATGATAAGATGAGCATGGTCTGGCATAACGCATTGGTTTCTGAACTTGTTTTCGGAACATTTCCGGTAGAGTTGGCTTCTTTTGAGGCACGACCAACCAGCCAGGGAATTGCCTTGCATTGGAGAACAGCCTCAGAAAAAGATAACAGCCATTTTGTGGTGCAACGGATGAAAGACCAGGATCAGTTCGTGGATGTAGGCTCCGTGGCGGGCAGCGGCACGAGCAGTATAACTAAGAATTATACCTTTACAGACACGCAGGCACCTGTAGGCACCCTTTACTACCGCCTTAAACAAGTAGATTTTAATGGTGCTTTCTCATTCTCTAAGGTTGTACCTGTTGCAAACATGCAAAAAGTAAAGCAGGCAGATCAGCTTTATCCGAACCCTGCTGATGGCAGAACAGTGCATATAGAAGCCTATGGATTTGTACCGGAGGAGCAACTAACCTTGTTTGTATTTAACAGTTCGGGTAAGGCGGTTGGCCAGTTAAAAGGAAGTTCTGATGGAGCAGGAACATTGGATAGTGATCTTAATTTTCAGGAAGCATTGGCCCCCGGCTTATACTACCTAACTGTTGCCGGAACAAATAAAACCAGAAGCCTGAAATTTGTGGTGAAGTAGCACAGCGGAACCCAGGAATGCCAGCATAAATAGGCCTAGAATTACTTTAACTTCTACTAATCCTGCTCAAAATCTGTGGGTGAGCTTAACTTCTTTAGCGCTAGTGCTTCGTCCAACTCAATAATAGAACTTAAATGTTGTGTTGGCGCAAGCACCCTAACTTCTGGCAGCTGCCTTTGGTCTACTTAAAATTCCTGTGCAGCGGCATGAAACTCCAATAAGAAAGTAATTAAGCGAATTTCTAAGTACATTCAATCAAAATATGTCGGGTGGACCCTTGGCAAAATTCTGATGTTAAACCTTCTGAAGGCTATTTTCATTCGAATAATTTAGAAGCTAAGACTGAGATCGGTTTGACCAATCCGACAAAACTTTCTTGTGTGTACTGAGATACTCTATCTATAACTATGTTTGAACCTGAATTCTTAGTGCTAATACCTGCAGGAGAGTTGAAATAACCCTTGACCACTTTTTTAAAAAAATCCTTCTGGAGGGCAAAATCATTCAGATAATTTCAAAAATGGGTTACTGAATTAAACTATAACCTTCCTTAAATTTGATCGATTATATAAATATATACACCTCATTTCTAACTATTTATAATAAAATTTGTAATAGGTTAATATAGGAAAAGTCACAACAAATGCCACCCATAGCTTAAATAATATTAAATAAAAACAATATTACAACTTCCCTATAAAATAGGCGTAATAGGAATTACTATATAGCTGAATAGAGCGCTTCATCACAAAGATTAGTTCATATTGTGCCGTTGCCAACAAGGCAAGTGTAACAAAGAATTTTGTAAGAACGCCCTCGCTAAGCGAATGCATGATGTATGGCACTGCTCTTGTACAGTAGGCTGCTGTAACACTAGTTGCCATCGAATCACGATTACACGAATGAGATATATATTTACCCCAACAATTATTTTCGTATCAGGTAGCTTAGCTCCTAAACAGGCGCCTGCTCAACCATTTACTTTCAAGCTTCTGCAGCACTTCTTCTTGGTTCTTTTTGTATCCATTTATGTAGCTGCGCTGCCAACGAATGCCTTCGCCCGCGATGTATTAGCCGATAATGCGTGTCCAACTAATTTGGTGCATTATTTTGGCTTCGATGAAGAGGCGGGAGGTCCTTACCTTGATTATACTACCAACACAACTGCTGGCTGCACCAATTGCCCCACACCAACACCAGGGTTGTTTGGTGGCGCGCAGAACTTTAACGGGAATAGCCGCGTCGATTTTGAACAGACCCGTCATTTCCAGTGGGGCCCGAACAGTAGCTTTACCATAGAAGTTTGGGTACGCACCACAGAAGTTTCGGGTACAAACCAGGTGCTTATTGGCCGCGATGCAAAAGACTCGCAGGCACATTGGTGGCTGGGCATAACTCCGGAAGGCAATGCCACATTTGTTATCAGAGACAGAACCGGCAATACCATGAGTTTGGGTGGCGAGAATGAAGGTACCATCAACCGGAAAATTAATGACGGCAACTGGCACCACCTGGTTGTGGTGCGCAATGGCACCACCAGTACAAAAGAGCGCCACACCCTAAACAAGCTTTATGTAGATGGTATGGCTATCTATAGCCTCGAACATCCATTCGGCTCTGATTACTTGTCAGCGTCACCTGTTAACATAGGTTACCTGGACCTGCAAACCGGCTACCCGTACCGTGGCGCTATAGATGAACTGATGGTGTATGATCGAATTTTATCGGAAGGGGAAGTGCGGGCTAGGTACAACAACGGCGCGGGCAGCTACTGCGGCCCCAATAATGTGAGCACGGCCATTGTTTCGGAACCTGTTACACATGGTGTAGCGGAGCAGAATTATTTTTATGATGTAAATGCTGTTGGCAGCCCGGCTCCAACTTACAAATTACTTGCCGCTCCGCAGGGTATGAATATAAACAGTTCAACGGGCCTGATTACCTGGAAGCCAACTACAGTTGGTTCTTACACGGTAACGGTCCAGGCTACTAACCTGGTTAATGCAAGCGAGCAGAAATTCACGATCGAGGTAAAACAAGGAAACGGAGAGATAGCTGAAATTATTCATCACTGGATGCTGCATGAGATAACTGGCAGCCGGTACCGCGATTATTATACTCCCCACCATGCTGAGGCGTCGGATATTGCCCGGCCAACACCTATAACAGGCGTTGTGTCTGGCGGTCAACGTTTCGATGGGCAGGATGATGGACTTGACGTACTGGAGAGTCCCCACTTTAACTGGGGTGCCGATGCTGACTTTACCATAGAACTTTGGATGCGAACAACTGTTACGCCATCGGGCAACCAGGTGCTGATGGGAAGAAGCGCCAAGGACTCGCCGGTGCAGTGGTGGCTTGGCCTGAACCCGGGCGGAGAAGCTGTTTTCGTAATGTTCGACTGGAACAGGAGAGGAACTGCCGTTACAAGCACTGGCAAAAGAATTAACGACGGCCTCTGGCACCAGTTCGTAGCTGTAAGGTCTGCAGGTTCCAATAGCAGCAGGTTGTACATAGATGGTGAACTGGCGGGGCAGCAGACCTACCAGTTTGAAGGAGGGTTTGCCAGCAGAAGCCCTGTAAACCTGGGTTACCTTAATGAAGCGTCGGGTTACCGCTACCAGGGCGACCTGGACGAGGTAAAACTATTCGGCAGACCACTTACAGCCGTAGAAATAAAAGAGCGATATACAAACGTTTATTCTGCTATAACAGAGCTGCTATCTTTTGAAGGTAGTTATGCAGCCGGCTCGGTTTTGCTTAATTGGGAATCGTTTAACGAAGTTGATGTAGCTGATTTTGAAGTGCAGCGTTCAGAGGATGGGGAGGTTTTTACATCCATTGGCAGTGTAGCGGCCAAAGGTCCTAGCTCAGATCGGTTGCCCTATAATTACACAGATACTTCGCCACTTTCCGGAGATATTTATTACCGACTTAAAATTAACAAGACATCCGGAAGATTCACCTTTTCTAATATTATTTTAGTACGGAGCGGTGGTTTTATGGCTTCTACCTTTTTGCTGTTCCCCAACCCAACGAAGAGGGGCGATGTGCAGGTAGAGGTTACAAAGTTTCAGGTAGAAGAGGAGGTAAGCTTTGTTATTTCTGATCTGGCCGGAAAGCGCATCAGTCAGGAGCAAGTTAAAACCGACTTTAATGGCAACCTTAACTTTAAAGTGACTATAACAGATCACATGCGTCCGGGTATCTATAACTTATCTGTTATTTCTAAAACTAAAATTCTGAGCCGTAAACTGGTTGTGGTGGAGTAGTTGTTAGAAGGTATGCTAGCGAGGATTTTCTTTTCTGGCAACCAGCAGCTTGCTTTAAATGCACTTTATTTGCTGTTATTGTTTTTTCAGGCAGAGGTATTTTTCCTGCAGCAATATTTTCGTTTAGCAAAACATAACTGAACCTTGAATTCTGCTAATGAAAATGGCCTTCAGAAGGTTTTTAGCCCTATTATTGCCAAGGGTAGCGGATAGTTTTTCCTATATAAAACTCAGGTTGTGCGGTAGTAGCGAAACAATGATTCGTTCTCCTTCTGCCCCTCTGTCATTCCATTAGGATCCTTTGGGCGAGATCTATCAGCAATCGCAGCTCTTTTGTTGCCTGATGCAAACTCGCTTGAGTAGCAGTTACCTCAAAGCTTATTTTATATCTTATCAATTCCCTCAAAGCACCTTTTTAGTACAGAGAAAACAAAACGTACGAGGGGAGAAGAAATTTAAAAATAAATTAAAATTTCTGTAACACTGCACAACCAGCTTCCGTATAACAACCTATACACTAGGTAGTAGCAGTGTATTAAATTGGTGCAGCAAGAGTAGGGCAATACGAAATGGAAGTAACATGATCTTGAAAGGATAGGTACAGAAGGAGCAAAAAAAAAGATGCCCACCTAACAGATGAGCATCTTATGATAAAAGATAATTAGAAAAAATTATTCCTTCACTAATTTAAATGTTTTAGAGCTTCCTTTTGCGTCTGTGTAGCGTAAAATATAAAGGCCGCTATTTAAAGAGGAAGAAGATAAATCGATTACAAAACGGTTATTATCTAACTTCAGGTTATTAGCTTCTTTGTAAACAACTTTTCCTGCTTGGTCAAAAATAACCACTTCCTGCAGTTCAGCTCCATTTTCGCCAAGGTCAAGCGTAACAGCATCCCTGAATGGGTTCGGGTAAGCTGCGGCCTCTGTGAAAGATAAATCTGTTTGTGCGGCAGTTGCAGCGGCAGTAGCGCTAAGACCAGTAGAGATGGGCGATAAGCGGTTTCCTGCAATTGGCCGTTCTTGTGTTCCATTCGGCAATTCCCATCCAACGGCCAGGTTATCACCTCCGCCACCTTGAATATGTATAGCTTCGATATAATAGCGTTTGCCAGCCTCTAAGGTTATTTTACCAGATTTTTGAGATGATGTTTTTTCCCACTCTCTTGCGTGCGTCCAGCTTCCGGTATGGGCAATTCTCCTTTTGTTTGAAGGATTATCAGAAGTACTTAACCAAAGTTCTGCTACGTCGTCACCAGCAATCCAGAACGTATACTGACCGGAAGTAGGAGCCGTTACATAACCACGAATGCGCTGACCATAGTTATTGCCTTGTCCTGATGGTGCTTCAAAAGAAGTAAGTTCAGTTGTTTGGTTTGGAGCAGTAGTTACAGGAACATTGTTTACAGCAATACCATGTGTGTTTCTCCAAAGGTCGCGGGTAATTTTTCCTGTTGGTGTAGTAGCAGAAGAAGGAGCAGAAATAGAAGCGATTGGTGCATCGGTTCCCAAAGAAGATAGTCTGTTTCCGCCTATTGGTCTCTCCTGAGTTCCATTTGGTAAATCCCATCCAACAGCCAGGTTATCACCTCCGCCATCTTCTTTATGCAGGGCCTCAATGTAGTAGCGTTGGCCTGCCTGCAGGGTAATTTTTCTAGATCTCTGCGTACCGTACTTGGTCCACTCTCTTGAGTTTGTCCAGCCGTTAACATAAGCAATTCTTGTTTTATGACCAGGATCTTCCGAAGTACTAAGGAAGAGGTCCACATTATTATCGCCAGCTACCCAGAAAGTGTAGTCGCCTGTAATAGGAGCCGTAACATAACCTCTAATTCTGGCACCATAATTGTCTGCTACATCCGTAGGAGCTTCAAAAACGGTTAATTCAGTAACACTGGTAGGAGCAGTATGTAAAGGAATGTCAGATGTATTAGAGCCTCTAACATTGGCCCACATCTCACGAACAATCTTTCCTGAGCCACCACCACCTGTGCCAGGCTTAGTAATGTCTAAGTTGGCATTAATAACTGTTATGCTGATAGCAGCTGAGGTGGTAGTAGCACCCTGGTTATCTGTTGCTTTCGCAGTTAAGCTATAAATACCTAGTTTAGCATTTGTCCAGTTGTAAGTATAAGGGCTTGAGGTAGCTTCGCCTAATTTAGTTGAACCCTGGAAGAATTCTACTTTGCTGATAGACCCATCAGCATCATTAGCGTTAGCAGCTAATTGGATGCCGGTTCCGAGAACAATAGCAGCGTTAGCGCTAGGAGCAGTAAACGCTACAGTTGGTGCCTGGTTGGTGTTTGTTGGTCCTGAACCGTTAGGGCCTAACTTAATTCCGTTCTGCTGTAATTTCTGTGCCCAACGTGTTACTTCAGCGCGTTCAGTATCTAACGTAATAGGGTTAGGCATGTGTGTGTTAGATGTAAAAGAAGCATGCTCTGCAACAGAGATATCGTTTCTGTTTTGTGGGTTTCTCCACTTAACAACACCAATTATGTTATTGCTGATAGAGTTAGAGAAGGTCGTGTTTTTTCTGTAGTAGTCTTTGCTCCAGAATCCTGAAGTATACATGGCGTATTCTCTTCCGTTAGAATGCACAGCAGCTGTAACCACTCTGTTGTTTACGTACCTGATGTTGTTACCACCGGCTATACCCATCGAGTAATTTCCTAATCCTACTAACTGGTTGTCGGATGCAGTAATGTAGGCCGGGCAAATATTGATATTACCGTCACCGTCTGTAATAATACCACCACCTGAGTATTCTGTTTTAGTAGATGGAATAGGGAAAGCTCCCTGAATAAAGTTGTTGTGAATGCGGATAGGAGAGTCTGCGGTACCGCGTGTGTTGTACATGTTAATGTTGTCTTCCACAAGCGATTTGTCGGCTTCGTTAATTACTTCGTTCCAGGCAACTTCTGCATGTCTTACTGCTTTTCTAAAGTTGAACTGTACGAATTGTGAACGTTCGAAACCATTGTGTACGCGTCCATCAATGTTTTTAGCTTTGTTATAACGAATTTTGATGGTCTGGCTGGGAGTGCCGTTGCCATCGTAGCTAGTGCCGAGGTAAATACCGGCGGTAGATTCCATATAGTTATTTTCAACAACTATATTTTTGAAGGCGTTTACTGTTAAAAAGCGGCGGGGCTTCATAGATCCGCTGTAGTTGGTTGGAGTAAGGCCGTAGCCGTTACAGTTACGAACTGTCAGATCTGCAGGCCAGCTCCATGATCTGATAAGGTAACCTGCACCCCGAATATTGGAGTTGACAATAATAACAGGTTCTGAGGTTTGGATGTCGACTGCAGGAACGTCTGAGTTTCTGGATTCCCAGTTACCGGTGTAGGTTCCACCTTTTGTAATTACGATCGGACCGCTGTACGACTGGGCTAGTGTGCTAGTGGTTGTTACTACATAGACTACTAAGAAAGTCAATAGAGCAAGCAAAGTCCGGCTTACCCTCTCTGGAGAGGTAAGAAAAATTGTATTCATCTTCTTTGGCTAAAAGTTGAAAAATTAAAAAAACTATTTTTTACTACTGCTTCAAACTCATCATGAACATTAATAGTTCACTTTTTATAATTTTTGAAGTTTACTGAAATTAAGCACTAACAATTGTTGACTTTTATGTGGTACCATATATTATTAGTTACAAATATAGGCATGTTTTTTTGTGAAAATCCAGTGTTTAGGCAAATATTCTTAAAAAAATAATATTGAATAGAAATAGTTATATTTTGATAGTTGATAATTATGCTATTTATAGGCTATGTGGGTTGTTTTTATCTATTTACCATTGTAAATAAAGTTGTGCCAAATTGGGAAAGTGATATTTATTTACTTGTATAAATTATATAAAATATATAATAAAAAGAATAAAATAATTGTATAATTCAAAAAATATGGAAAATATATTATATAAAAATTGATCAATATAGGATAAAAAATTATATTTCTATATATATTTATTATTTAATATTAAGAATTTTTTCATGTTGGATATTTCTCATTTAGAGCTTTCCTTCTATAAATTTTTATTTGATGTTTGCACATCGGAAATTTAATATAATGATTAAAATCACTTTTCACCTTTAATACTATTGTGGCTGTAGAAGTACCCTGTTATTTAAGCCACATAAAGTATTTACCTGTAAATGGCACTTTCATTTTGGCACAACTTAGTATGTTACGTGTAGTATAGAAAACTTATAGACCAGCTCTGTAAGCTGTTAACAGGAAGGATAAATAATAATAGGGGAGGCAGTACTGACTATATGAAAATTAAACCTTGACCAGCCAATTTTACTACCCAAGTTATAAGCACCCTTGGGTACTTTTGCTATAATATCCTTTTGGAGGACTATTTCATTTAAGGGCACTCCTAAAAATTGGTGTTCCTATTTTATAAGCACCTGGTGCTTATTTTTAAGTTAGTGTAGCTTTTTGCTTCTACCGGTGCATCTTGTATAAGCTGTTCATAATGAATTGTTTAACTTTTGTCTCTTTCATGCTAGGACGCGCTTGTCCACTGCGGGCTCAGTTGCACCTTGCGGAACAAGTTGTAAGTTAGGTTCATAAGCCCGATCATGGCCTTAGCCCGCACCATACCAATGCTACGGATAAAAGCTCCTTGCATGCTGTTCTCCATAAAGCCATATACGTGCTCTACCCGGGCCCGCACCTGCGACTTAGCCTTGTTACTCTCTTTCTGCTCCTGGGTGAGTGGCTTGTTGCGGTAGCCCTTCTCACATACTTTTACCGCTACCTTCTTGTCCTGAACAAGCTTCTCGTGCAAATCTTTGCCTACATAGGCGCTGTCGGCATACAGCGGCTGGTCCTTGTCTTTCCCGGTGAGCAAATCTAACAGTTCATTGGAGTCATGTACCGAGGCATCGGTGACGGCGTAACCAGTCAGGAGCTTGCTGGCTGCGTCGCACTTGGTGTGGTTCTTATAGCCATCGTAAGCCTGCAGCCGCTTCATTGTCCAACGCGCATCCATATCCTTTTGCCGCAACATCTTAGGCTGCTGCTCCCAGCCCTCTGGCACCTGGCCGCTCTTAATCTTTTCGTTGTCCTCCTTGCTGTTACGCTGCCGGGGCACCTCTACAAAGCTGGCATCCACAATCTTGCCCTCATGCACCACGAGTCTGAGTTCCTCCAGGCGGGCCAAAAACAAAGCAAAAAGCTCCTCCACCAAGCCCAGGTCCGTCAGCCGCTCCCGAAACAGCCACACCGTTCTGCTGTCAGGCACATCATCGGCCAGCGTCAGACCCAGGAAACGCATGAAACTTAACCGGTCACAGATCTGGTATTCCGTCTGCTCATCGGAGAGATTGTAATAGCGCTGCAGAATGAGAATCTTAAAGAGCAGCACGTAATCATAGGGCCGCCTGCCTCCTTTGCCCTTCGGCTCCACATAAAGGCGCTCCTCCAAAAGATCACGGAAGAACTCAAAATCAATACCAGTAGAAAGCTTCTCCAGCGGATCGCCCAGCTTGCTGAGTTTGCTCAAGCGAAGGTGCTCGTCGAAAAGACCAAGTGATTTATGACGTTTGAAGGTTTTCTTGCTAAGGTTGCTCATAATACCTGCAAAATAAACAGATTTTATACTCTAACTTCAAATAGGGGAGTTTTTAGGAGTCCCCTTAAATAATTGGTGTACTCAGGAGGAGTGAATCTGGAAATGTACCTAAGAGTTAAGTGATTTTAATTACCTCCTGTTGTTTTAGAAGCAGCCTCATGCTGAAGCAAACCAAGTACTATCTGCTTAGCAGCCAGCTTTTGTTGCCACTTTCCGTACTCCTGTTTCTCCAATTCTTTTGTTGCCTTTTCTTCTAAAATAATATTTTCGTAGGTGTTGGCTGCCTTTTCCATGCCTTTCATGATCTCGTTTCGCCAGGTACCGGCTTTGCCTACCACCGATAAGGTGTTGTGGTGCATGCTGTTGTTATAGGTAGCGCGGGTGTTATAAAAATCTCTGGCCCAGATGCCACTCGTCCAGAATGGGAAGGGAGTACCATCGTCGAATTGGGCTGCTACTATGCCCGTGTTGTTATAAACCTCTATATGGTTACCGCCTGCTATCCCTATGCAGTAGTTCCCGAGGCCTACCAGCTGGTTTTCGAATATTTTTAGATGGGCGGTGGCAGAAAGAGAGTCAGTGCCCGGAGAATCGGTAATAATGCCTCCACCTGTATACTTTTTTTCAGTGAGAGGTATAGGAAATGCTCCTTCGATGTAGTTGTTATGAATCAGGATAGGGGAGTTGGGGGTTCCGCGTGAGTTATAGATGTTAATGTTATCTTCTACCAAAGAGTTCTCCGGCTCATTTATTATTTCATTCCAGGCAATTTCGGCGTGTTGTATAGGGTTCACAAAATTAAACTGGACAAACTGCGAACGCTCATAGGTATCGCCAAACACGCGGCCATCAATGTTTCTGGCTTTGTTGAAGCGTATTTTTACAGTTTGTTTCTCTGAACCGTCTCCTTCGTAACGTTCCCCAAGGTAAATACCTGCTGTGCCTTCGAGGTAGTTGTTTTCCACCACCAGGTTCCTGAAGTTGTTGAGCGTAATAAAGCGTCGTGGTTTCTTTGAGCCAACATACATGGTTGGTCTGATGCCATACCCGGTAGTGTTCCTTACTGTGAGGTCGGCTGAGTAGCCCCAGGATTTAATGAGATAGCCTGCACCACGAATGGTTGAATTAATGATGATGACAGGCTCTGAGGTTTTAATCTCGACTGCTGGCACGTTTGAGTTTCTTGAGACCCAGTTCCCGGAGTAGGTGCCTCCTTTACTGATCACGATAGGCTCATCGTAGTCGTGAGCTCCTGCACTACCAGCTGAAGGTTGAGAATAAAGAACTTTATAAGCAACTACACCTACAGCCAGCATAGCTGTTACGGCTAATCCTAACCATAACTTCCGCCTGAACCATAGGTGTAATTGATCTTTTAATCTTATTGAAATATGGTGATGTTTGCTAATAAGCATTATTTAACAATGTATCCAAATATGCGACGGGCATAGCCATTTACCAGGTAGTATGGTACGTAAGGCTTCGGGCAGTTTTTGAGGGTGAACCTGGTGAAGTCGCGCAGGTTGCCGCCACCTTTTATATCGAACAGGTGCTTGTAAAAGTTATTCAGGCTTTTGCTTATCCTGTTCTTACGCTCGCCACTCTCTTCGGGGTAGGTGTAAAGCTTGGCATCGTAGTTACAGTACAACTCAAAGCCTCCGCGAGCAGCCGTATGCGTAAAATCGTAATCAGCCACATAATGCGGAAAACGTTCCTGATCGAATAACCCTACTTTCTCAAATACCGCTCTCGGAATAAGTAAGCCACGGCCGGGCAACTGCGATACTCTATGAATACCAACCTGCTTTTCTTTTGGAAGTTCCTGTAGCAAGTGCCGCACTTTGTTCAGCTTGAAATCAATAATTTCACCTCCAAAAATAGGCTCCCGGGTATCGGCATCCATTTCGAGTGCTCCTATAACAGCATTTGGCTTTTGTCTGGCCCATTTGTAGGTGTTCTCTATAAAATCGGGAGCAACATCAACATCGTTATTCATGGTCATAACATAGTCGGTGCCAGAGGCCAGCGCATGCTTAATGCCCATATTTACACTAGCTGTCCAGAATAAATTGCCATCTCCAAATAGAACTTCCACCTCCGGAAATTCTTCTTTCAGCATATCGGCGGTTCCGTCTGTAGAGCCATCATCAACGATAATAACTTTAAAGCTCTGGTCGGTCTGCCGCTGCAACGACTCCAGGCAGGCTTTTGTAAAATGCTTTCTGTTAAAAACGGGTATAACTATATGTATCATGTTAATCTTGTTCTTATGGGTGAATCTCTGCTATTTCTAACTGAGTGAATTTACTGTAGAACCTGGCAATATGTTCCGTTTTAAGGGTCCAGGTTTGTGTTTTTGCAAAGTTGTAACCATGCTGGCCCATCTGTTCTCTAAGCGAAAGGTTATCATAGAGTTGCTCCACAGCCAGAGCCAGTGCTTTTGTGGTTTGTTCTGGTGTGGTTACAGGTACTTTTATGCCGGCATCATCTGGTACCAGGTTTTTACCACCATGCAAATCGAGGGTAATTACCGGTAAACCAAAGGCCATGGCTTCTAAAAACTGCGCGGCAGAAGAGTCGCGTAGGCTGCAGAACATAAATATATCGCTTTCGGTGTAGGCTCTCTTTACTTCCTCCCAGGCAACCTGTCCTTTCCAGTCTACTTTGCCCTGTAGGTTATATTGCTCCACCCACTGCGGCACATAGTCATGCATCTGTCCATCACCTAGTATAATAAGTTTAAAAGGAACATCCGGCCTTACCTGACCCAGGGCTTCCATAACCAGAGGCAACCCTTTGCGTGCAAACAAACGGCCTACCCACACAATTTTCAGTTCTTCGGCTTGCTTGCGTACCGGGTAAGCAGGAGGGTAGAAGGTTTCCGGGAGACTGGTGTCCAGAAACATCTGTGCATTTTTTGCTCCGTTAGCCTTAGCCATTTGGTAGGTATCCTGGTTGGTGGTAAGTACCAGGGATGCGTGGCGCATGGCTTTCCTCACATTAGGGTTAAAAGTAAGCAGCAGCTTACTAATCCAGGTCCTGACAACCTCCATCTTCCACCAGCTGTAGAAGTACTTCTTGAAAGCCTTGGGAGCTTCCTGACCTCCACCTGCCGGCCCGAAAATAAGTGGCTTGTTCAGACGCCAGAGCGCGGTTCCTAACTGCAGACTCCCGATCGTGACGTGGTGCACCAGGTCGAAGTGTATGTTCCGGTCAAGTTCCTGCGCCACCTTATAGGCTTTCTCCTGCCAGTACATGTAGTGTATATAGAAACCAAGGTGGTATTCGAATGTCTTCTGCACCCAGCCCGGAACTTCCACAAAAATAATGTGCAGGTTTGGCAAGGCTAATCTTTCTACCTCGGCTACAATGTTCTCTTTGCCTTCAATGGTGGTGAGACACCAGACCTCGTGGCCCATCTTGGCTGTATTTAACGCCCAGTTCCAGCCATTGCCCAACTCTGTGCCGCGATTAGGCTCGCAGGCGTATGCAGATAGAAGTAACTTCATAGGGTAAAAGACTAAAGACTGATGCTAAAGATGTTTTTAAGCTTGGCGGTAACCTTGTCGCGGATCAGGTAATTGAAATTTCGTTTGTCTGACTCTATATCGCGGATAACAAAGCGCGGGTGCCGAAGCGGAAATTCAATTTCCTGCTCCTGAATCTGCGCCTTTTTATCGTGCAGGTTAAAGGTGTGCGTGGCATCTTCGCCAAAACCAATGTTGCGCACCAGGTTCACTTCCGGCACAATGCAAAGGCCGGAGTTGCTGTATACGGTAAACTCCCACTGGTAATCCCATACATCACCTTTCTCAATGTTGGTAAAGGTTTCGTCCAGCTTGCTCAGGCGGTACATTTCTTCAAACTTGTTCAGGAATATGCCATTCAGGTAGCCTTTCTGTTTCAGTTCAGGGTAGTTGGCTATGTTAAAATCGTATAGTTGCCAGGCGCGTCTCCAGGTGGCCCAGCCCCAGCTGTTCACTTTGTCAGAGAAATAGTACGAGTAGTCGGAGTCGTTGCGCCAGCCATCGAGGTAATTATTTCCGCTGATGTGCATGATGCGGGTATCGTGCTTGTATTTTTCGAGCAGTTCCTGGCAAAACCAGAAAAAACTTTTAGAAGGTATGCAATCATCTTCCAGGATAATACCTGTTTCCTCGTGCTCGTATAACCACGATATGGCTGTAGATGGAGCTACGCCACATCGTAGGTTCTGGTCATGAAAAAGTGTCTTTACCTCACAATCCCAATCAACCTGGTCAATTATTTTTCTGGTTTCTGCACATTTAGCCTGGTCAGCGGGTACATGAGGGCGAGGACCGTCGGCAGCAACATAGAGTCGCTTAGGTTTTACCTGCCTGATACGGTCAAAAACTTTCTGCGTGGTATGAGCTCTGTTAAATATAATTAAAAGCACAGGGGTGTGCAAGGGTTCTTCAAATGTAAGGGTACTCATATAGTAAGGGTCAAATATCTAAGTATATCTATAATACTGTACTATTTAAAACTAGTTGTGTTTCAGCAAAGGTTTGTTTTTAGATTCCAACAGCGACTCTTTTAACCGGCTTAACTTAAGCTTTCTTTTCCAAACGGATTGCTTCAGGTAATTAGTTTTAACAGGCACTTCTTCTTCCATTAACACTATTCCCCAACCTAATATAGCATAGAAAAAGGTTGGCAGCACATACGAAATACCGAAAATAAAGCCGCTCAGTATAAAAGAGAGTAACATGATCTGCCGGATGGTCATGTAACGTACCCGAAAGACATATTTAATAGTTTGCCAGGTAAGCATCAGGAAAATCAGGAGGCCCGCCAGGCCGGTGTAAAACAGGATTTCGATGTAAAAGCTGTGAAAGTGGTGACCATTGCCATCTTCAAAAACCGGTCGACCCAAATCTTCGCGGTAAAACTGGATGGGTAACTCAAAGCCATCGAAGCGCATGCCCAGAAATAGGTTGTCTTCAATAAAAGGAACATACGATAGCCATTGCTTGTAGCGCCAGCCACCTGTGCCCTGCGTCTCAAAGTTTTCCATATCTGAGAAACTTGCCTGCACCTTGTCTATAATTTCGGGGTGCATCGAGAACAGGAACGCGCTACTGGCTATAGCACCTATAATACCTACCAGAATGATTGGAACCAGCTTACCGAAATTAATAGGCTCTTCGGCTTTAAATTTGGTAAGCAGGTAATAAAAGGCTAATACCACTGCCGTAGAAATCCAGACGGTTCTGTGCTGAAAGAAGAAAATTGTCAGCAGAACGAACAAAGCCAGGAAGAGCTGCATCAGCTTTCCTTTATAGAAGTAGTTACTCAGGTAATAAAGAAAAGGAATTACCAGCATGTACACAGAAGAAGAGTGAACCCCACGCTCATGGTCTGTGAACGAAGAGATACTTAATGTATTAGGATTTACGATCAGCACATTCAACCAAAACCCAATCATGATGAAGTTAACGACGTGCAAAAACTTCAGATAGAAATTTCCCTTGTAAAAGGTGTAGATAAAGAAAGCAAAATACAATACAAACAGCTTTTGGAAAACGTGTGGGTACACGAGTGGAGTATTATATTTATACATAGACTCCAGCACCATACCTATCACGTATATGTTCAGGAGCACGTAAATCATCCGCATTGGCTTTGACATGCGCTGGAACTTTAGCCAGCAATAGCCAAAAGAGAGGGCAGCGCAACCTTTTAGCAGCACATTTAGCATCATGTACTGGATGTTAGGGTTGCTTGGCGCTGCCAGCTCTGTGAACATGTTGTCCATGAGCATGATCAGCGCAATAGGAATAATAAATAAGAACGAATAATTGATCTTCATCTGTTTAAATGCTTGGTAGCACCTGTTGGTATTCCGTCTGGGGGTGTTAGTTGATACCTTCTGCCAACAACCGGCTGTCAGGCTCGCGTTCCGGTACTAAAGGCTTTCCCAGTATCTTACTGTAATACTCCAGGTGTTTTGTAATAATTACTTCTTCCGAATAGTTAGCCTTCGCGTATATTCTCGCATTTCTCTCCATCTCCTCCCGAAGCGACTTGTCTGTAAGGAGCTTGGCGACGTGGTTTGCAATGTCTTCAGGCGACAGTATATCGCATAGTAAACCTGCTTTGCCATAATTAAGCAAGTGTGGAATAAACCCACTTCTTTTACCTGCTACTACTGCCGTTCCGGTTACCATGGCCTCCAGCACCACCATCCCAAACGATTCTTCTCTGGATGGATGAAGCAACACTTTAGCAGCAGCTATTCGCTGCAGAACTTCTTCGAAAGGCAGAGGCCCCAGAAACAGTACGCCATCCTCCAGCTTATGTTTTCTGGCAAACTCGTGAGCTTCGCCATTTTCTTCCATGCCTGCACCAAGCAACTGGTACTCGAGGGTCGGAAACCGTTTTCTTAATATGGCAAAAGCCCGCAATGCCTGATGTACGTTTTTGCGCCTGCCAAAGCCCATAGAGGTTGTAATAAGGTAATTACCTTTTACAACTGGTTGTTTAATAGTGGCTTCAAAATCGTGCGGGTAAAAATTGGCAATGGTACGGGTTTTTACTTTCTCTTTTTTGCTTAACTGGCCGTAGGTGTATTCTGAGTTTGCTATCAGGTATTTTGCTTTTGTAACCACATAATAATTAATGCCCCAGCGCACCAGCCTGAATAGATCTCTATGGTTTAACAGTATCTGCAACGCAACATCGTGCAAGCTTACTACCATAGGAATACCTGTTTTTAAAGCTGCTGCTGCATACTCATAAGACCAGAAGGCAACTATGAAATCAGCAGGGTGCTGCTCTATCTGGTTTTGAAGCTCTGCAATCTCGAATTTGAAAAACCTACGTCCGGGTTGTGGCAATTGCTGGCTAACATACACCTTCAGGTTTTCTGTTTCATAGGCCAATGGCTTATCTATGGCGCCTGAATTTGTGTAAGCTATAACTTTGTAACCTCTGCTAACCAGAGCATTAATAAAATGTGAAGTAAGTGGAAAGGCATTTGTTACAGGAAAATTTGTCCCTTTCAGTTCCCACTCCAGTATATTTAAATCAACAGGTCCGCATACTCCGATAGTCATAGTAATAAGTTTTTTATAATCAAGTGTTTAAATAAGCATATCATGCTTCTTTTACGTTATAACTCTTGTATTTATAGATCATCCTGCTATAAAATTTACCTGTTTTTTCAGAGAGCCCCATTTTGTCGAACACGATCTGCATTTCTGCTTTCAGTAACTTGTGCGGAAACCACAGGGTTAGGCTTAGAAGTAAGATAGCGCCCGTCAGCATCTGAGCTCCCAATATTAACCAGGCTGGCAGATCTGCTCCTCTTAGCACAGAACTTACAAGGTAAAGTGCCCCGGCAATAACAAGGCCGTTGATTACACCCGGCAGGTAAATAGATAGCTGCTGCCTGTATGAAAGTTCCAGAACCTTGTTCATAACGAATTGGTAAAGGCCCATACGCACCAGTTCACCCAGGAAAATGGCGAAAGCGAATCCTACCAACCCATATCCTCTCAGGAAATAGAAGAACAAGCAGATAATTACGATAAAGGCAATGGTGAGGGCTATTTTCATGTTCAGAACTGCTTTTGCATCGCACACAATACCTGCAAACATGGTTATGAAGCTAAGTGGTATAGCCAGGCAAAGAACCTGCAGTACCGGCACAGAGGCTGACCATTGGCTACCCAGCAGGATGTAAACTATTTCAGGGGCAGCTACCAGTATTCCCATACACACCGGTATGACCATAGCACCCAGTAAGGTTATGCTGGACAAGTAAATCTTGCCAAGCTTTTCGACATCAGACTGCAGTTTGCTGAACGAAGGGAAAATAACCTTGGTGAGCGTTCTGGTGAGCATGTACATCGGCAGGTTCACCAGCATAAACGCTCTGTTATACAAGCCTAACCGATGAGAACCCAGTGCACGACCGATCAGAATGGTATCTAGGTTAGTTGCCAGAAACTCCAGAAAACTGATCACCGACATTTTGCTGCCATACTGAAACAGCGGTTTGTACGATTCCCACTTAAAGAGCATCAGCACGTTGTGCCTTGTCACGATATAAGAGCCAACGGCAACTAAGGCGGCCTGCGCCAGCGATGCGTATACAAGGCTCCAGACACCAAAGTCGAGGTAGGCCAACACCACGCCCAAACCGAGGTAGGAGACAACATACGACATTGTTTCCAGAATGCTGATGACCTTGAACTGCATGTTACGCTCCATCAGGCTAACGGAGGTAGCACTTATGCCATTAATAAAAAAGGCCAGCGACATAACTCGCACAATAGGGGCCACATCCGGGTTATCGAACAGAACAACAGAGAAAGGTGCCAGTAACCAGGTAAGTAGTGTAAATACCAGGCCCAGCAACAAAGTTGAAGTAAAGGCAGCTCTTATATTTTCTTCGGAAAGATCTTCTTTTTGAACGATAGCCTTGTTCAGGCCGAGGTTTGCAAAATAGCTTCCGAAACGCAGGACAACTCCCGAAATGGCAACCAGACCAAAGGCCTCAGGCTCCAGCAATCGTGCCATGGCTGAGGTATACCCAATTTGCATAACAGCGTTGGCAACAGTCGAGGCCGATCCCCATTTTAATCCGCTTACAGCTTTTGAAGCCAGATTTTTACTCATCCCTACGTAGTGGTATTGTTTGTTTGAAAAAGCTCTTCCAGGTAAAACTGCCTGAAAGAGCTTTGGAAATGAAAGATAGGTTTGATGGCTGAAAAGCTTAATTACACATAGTAATAAGAAGCTTTTTTCTTGTAGCCGTACTCGTAAGTTTTGCCGTAGTCAAGATCGTTTATAACGGTGTACAGGTTCTTTATTCTCTTAGAGGCATACAACTCATTTATTTGCTGCAACATGTCTTTGTTCGTAAACCTGTGTTTTACCACATAAATGTTCGTGTCCATGTGCTTCATCAGAATAAAGTATTCCGATACAAACCCAATCGGAGGAGTGTCTATCACAATGTGATCGTATTTGTCTTTCAAGCTTTCAATTAATTCACGCATTTTAGGGCGCTCCAGCAACTGAATAGCGTTATCCGGAATAGGACCACTCGATATAATATCCAGGTTCTCAATTTCTGTCTTCTGTACCACGTCCTCCAGGCTGATGCCATCGGTAAGGTAAGAGGATAGACCGGCTGCGTTATCTGTGTTAAAGTACTTATTAAATGTTGGCTTCCGCATGTCAGACTCAATCAAGACAGTACGCTTACCCGACATTGCTAACTCCGTACTCAGGTTAACAGAGGTAAAGGTCTTACCTTCTCCTGACACCGAAGAGGTAACGCCTACCACCTTATAATCCTGGTCTGCCATCAGGTACTGCAGGTTAATCCGGATAGAGCGGAACGATTCTGCAATAGCTGAACGAGGGTTGTTCTTAACCGCCAGCTTATCGTTTTTAGTGCCATGGGCAATAACACCCAAAAATGGAATGTTTGAAACATTAGCCAGGTCGTTTTTACCTTGAATGGTGTTGTCTACATTGCTGATCAGCACAATCATGGCAGCAGGAATAATCAGCCCTATGATAAGCGCGAGCATGTAAATCATTTTTGGCTTCACGTTAACTGGGCCGCTGCTGGCTAAAGAAGCACGGTCAATTACTTTCTTGTCGGTGGTGTTAGTGGCAAGGGCTATAGAAGCCTCGGCACGTTTCTCCAACAGGTAGCTATATTTCTTATCCACAAACTCCGATTCGCTTTGCAGGTCCGCTAACACACGCTCACTTTCCGGTAAACGGGCAAGCGTTGTCTCAACTTCACCAATTCGTCTATTTACATCACGTAAGTTGTTGTTCGTTGACGATATTACATTTTTCAGGTTAGAAACGATTGCGTTACGGGTATTCAGTATTTTACTTTCAAGTACCTGTAGTCTGGGGTTGTCTTGCGTGGCTGTTACGCGGTAACCAGCCTTTTCGCGGTTCAATTCGGTAAGTTGGTTAAAGAGGTTGCTCAAAACAGCATTGTTAACACCTGCCGCTGCAGCCGGAGAAACAGCCTGGGCCAGAGCATCTTCGCCTCTGAACTGCTCTAACAAACTTTCAAAATTTTGTTTCTCCACCACAAGGCGAGCCCGCTCAGTCTGCAATTGCGAAAGCTGCTGCGAACCGATGGTGGACTGCGTTCCGATATTGGAGATCTTGTTGGCAGAGCGGAAAGAAGAGATTGCCTGCTTGCTTTTTCTTAAAGAGTCGGTAAGGGTAGCTAGCTGGCTGTCGATAAACTCGATGGTCTTATGTCCGTTTTGGTTTTTCTCCTCCAGGTCTTTCGCCACATATTCTTCCATCAGGGTGTTCAGGAAAGCCAGTTCCTTTTCTGGTATGCTGCCTTTGCTCTTCAGCTCCAGTACGCGAGACTCCCGATCGATAGGCTTTACCTCCAGCTTCGACTGTTGAATGGCAACCTGGCTCTTCATGCTGTTTACCACGAAGTAGTGCTTTTTGCCATTGATGTCTGCGGCACTGCTGTCGCGTAGCAACGTGAAGCTAAAGTTATCATCTTTGTAAGGCTGCCCGAAGTAATGCACTTTAACTAGCGATAATTCAGGAACAAGGCCAGAGCTGCTGTGCGTACGAAAATCGTAACGCTTCACATCTTCGGCATCAATTGTGATCTGGTATTGCTTGTCGTTCAGGACCTTTATCTCTATCGGAATATCGACCAGCTGCGTAGAGCTGGTGTCTAGTTTCACAATAAAGGGTGCTTCGTTGTACTGCTCCTGCACCACCAGCTCGCCAAATGAGTTCAGCCAATGGTCTGTAACTTTATAATATGAAACAGAGAAATCGAGGCGTTGCAACGCGCGCTTCACCATTTCCGCCGACTTAATTAAACCGATTTCATCTTCTACCTTTATTCCTTTAGATGGAACATCCAGAATGTTCAGCAGTTCCTGCGCTTTTCTGGAGCCGGTCTGCTGGTCACCTAAAAGTAAGGTCGATTTAAATTCGTATAAGCTGTTAGATGTTTTTACAAAAACATAGGCACCTGCCAGCGATATCAAGGCGAAAGCCAGGAAGAAGTACCATTTGTTTTTAAACTTAAATAACCAGCTCTTTATATCTATTTCGTGTTCTTTTGTATTCTTTTTCATCATGCTACCTAAAATAATTTAATAATAAAACACCTGTCGAAATAACTCCCAGAAGGGCTGTAACCACTACCAGGTTTTCTCGCTTAAGTTGAGTTTTCAGTGGGTCAATATAGAGTACATCGTTCGGCATTAAGTAATAGTACGGAGATTGCACCAGGTTAGGGTCAGTTAAATCTAATATTATTACTTCTGAACCTCCGGTGGTTTGTCTTATCAGCTTCACTCGTTTACGGTCGCCTGCCTGTGTCAGGTCGCCTGCAAGGCTAAGTCCTTCTAATAGGTTCGCCTGTTCATTATACACATAATAGTAGCCAGGGTTACGAACTCCGCCCAGCACACTAACTTTAAAGCTAAGTAGTTTTACGATTACGGTGGTCCCTACCAGGTACTTGTTCAGGTTCTGCTGTATCAGGTCTTGGGTTTGAGTAGAAGTGAGGCCAACTACTTTAAGTTTCCCAATGGTTGGCAGCGTAAGAAATCCAGCTTCATCTATGGTGTAACCTGCTAAATATAACGCACTGGGTCCGCCAAATGCCATGGTACTGGCTGGGTCTACTATGTTAAATAGATTGGAGAGTTCAGGTTGTTCGCTCTGCACTTTTACCGACAGAACATCGTTGGCCTGTAGTTTATAAGGTTTAGGTGAGTTGGCAGCTGATGTAGGTGTTGTAGTGTTGTACCGGTCGTTTTGCATGTAGGCTAACTCTCTGTTGGTCATGCAGGATGTAACGCAGCAAAGAAGG